>NZ_JADBZL010000061.1:0-7875 GCF_020402505.1 Phenylobacterium sp.
ACGCCGAGGCCCTGCTCACCGTGCTGGACCGCGGCCGTCTGGGCGAGACCTACTGCATCGGCGGCGACTCCACCCGCCGCAACATCGAGGTCGTCCGGATGCTCTGCGAGGCCCTCGACCGCTACGCCCCGGCCAACACGCCGCACGCGGACAAGATCAGCTTCGTCACCGACCGGCCGGGCCACGACTTCCGCTACGACGTCGACGCCTCGAAGATCCGCGACGAGCTGGGCTGGACCCCCCGAACGCCGGTCCCCCAGGGCCTGGAGGAGACCGTGCGCTGGTACGTCGAAAACCAGGCCTGGTGGCAGGCCATCCGCGACCGCGGCTTCGCCTCTGAGCGCCAGGGCCTCTCAGGCGGCGGGTAAGGGTTCGGGGGCGGGCTCAGGCGCAACGACCTCGGCGGGGCGGTCCTTCAGGGCGCGGAGGTCCTGGTAGACAATCAGGGCCACCAAGGGCCAGAGGCAGGACAGCAGGAAGAACAAGATAAGGGTCACCGCAATCGTCGGCAGGACGATGACGAGGGAAGCGCCCGGCCCAGCCGCCTTGAAGACGAGGTAGCTGAGAAAGGACGGGACAAAGGCCAGGGACAGGAGGATCAGCGTCAGGCCCAGGAGGCTCAGTATGTTGCCGGGAGTGAGCCTCCAGCTGGCGGCCAGGGAGCCCCTCACATTCGTCCCCTCGAAGATCATCGCCGGCAGGGCCTGCCCGAAGACCAGGAGGAAGACCACGCCGGGGACCACAAGGGCCGAAAATCCCATCAGGGCGCCAAGGCCGAGGACAAGGACCAGCGAGGCGAGCGGCAGGAGGGGCGGGTCCGGCCTGTAGAAGACCTCCCGGCTCAGCCCCTCCCGGAGGGTCTGGAAGACCCCCAGACGACCGGGAGAGTGGGCTGCATCCGCCATTTGCATCCTTCCGTCAGATCAGGGGCGCCGGGGCCGAAGCCTCGTGCAGGCGGCGCAGGTCGAGGAAGGCGTGGGTGTAGAGGACGGCGATGAATACGCCGACAAAGCCCTCGACGGCGGAGGAAATGATCGAGAAGACGCCGCCGGCGGGCCCGGGCAAGGTGCTTGCGAGACCCAAGGGCAGACTGACGACGACGCCGACCCCGATCAGGATCAGGCCGTTGAGAAGAACCAACCCCAGCAGGCGCCACCGGTTGCCACGGGTCAGTTCCCGGCTCCGTTTCAGCGCAGCGATCGGGGAAAGGTCTTCAAGGATACAGGCCGGAAGGGCCACGCACAGCATCAAGAGGATGACGATGCCGGGAAGGATCAAGGCGACGAAGCCAAGGCCGACCAGAAACGCGAAGGCCAGGGTTGTCAGGATCACGTTCGGCAGACGCGGAAGGGCGGCCTGAACCGCCGGGGCGAAGTCGAGGCTGGCGTTGGTCCCGAGCGGTCCCTCGGTCGCGCGGGCGGCCAGGATCTGAGTGATGGCGCCCAGGACCAGTAGGAGCAGGATCCCCACCAGGACAAGCCCTGGAGAGATGGCGGAGGGATCAGGTCCGTTGATACCCGAACGCGACAGCGCCAGGTGCGCGATCCCGAACATGAGTCCCGTGAAGACGAAGAAGAGCGGCTTGGCCTGAAGCGTCGCAAAGGCCTGATTGAAGACCCCGCCGACATTCAGCTTGCCCGACGCCATTGAAATCTCGCTCATGTTTTCCCCCTCTGACCGAAATCAAGCCTTCCCCAGAGTAAGGCACAGTCCTCGGCGGTCGTCGAGATGTCTAGACCCGCCCCGTACAGGCCTCCAGGGCGTCGGCGGGTTCGACGCCTTCCAGGTGGATGAGGGACCAGACGGCCAGGAACAGGAGGGGCCAGGCGCCCTTCCCTCCCGGGGCAAAGGCGGCGGCGACGGCCTCGGGCGAGCGCAGGCGGCGGACGGCGGAGACCTCGGCCACCCGCGGGGCGATATCGGCGGCGCGGGGGGCGATCCAGGCCTCGACGGGAACGGTGAAGCCCTGCTTGCGGGCCCAGGGCGCCGCCGCCGGGCAGGTCCGGGCCAGCCAGGTCCGCAGGAGGACCTTGCCGAAGCGGCCGCGCACCTTGAACCGGTCCGGCAGGGTGAAGGCGAAGTCCGCCACCTCGGGGTCGAGGAAGGGGGTCCGCCCCTCCAGGCCGTTGGCCATCAGACAGCGGTCCAGCTTGATCAGGAGGTCGTTGGGCAGCCAGGTCGCCACATCCGACCACTGAGCCGACTGGAGGGGGGACAGGCCCCGGGGCGCACGGCCGGCCTCGCGCCAGCGGGCAAGCACCTCGGGGCGGTCCGGGCGCGGGTCGGCGGGCCGTCCGCCCAGCAGGGCCGGCCGAAGCGCCCGGCGATAGCGGCCGTAACCGCCGAACAGTTCATCGCCCCCCTCCCCCGTCAGCACCACGCGCAGGGTGTCCCGGGCCGCCTCGGCCAGGCGGTAGGTGGGCAGGGCGGCATAGTCCGCCGTGGGATCGTCCAGGGCCAGGGCCACCCGAGGCAGCAGGCGCCAGAACTCGGTCTCGTCGAAGCGCACCTCGCGCCAGTCGAGGTCGAGGGCCCGGGCCACCCGCTCGGCCTGGCCGCGCTCATCCGCGGCGCCGGGAAGGTCGAACCCGCAGGTGAAGGCCGTGACCGGCCGCTCCGCCAGCCGGGCCATCAGGGTGGCGATGGCGGCGCTGTCGATCCCTCCGGACAGGAAGAGGCCGAAGGGGGCGTCGGACCTCTGGTGCACCCGGACGCTCTCCTCCAGCACGGCGTCCAGCTGGTCGACCAGAGCGGCCTCGTCCGTCGCCCGCCGGGGCGAGCGGGCCGGCAGGCAGGGCCGGGTCTCGTGCGCGATAAGTCCGGCGGGCGTCACCTCCAGGATTTCGCCGGGCGCCAGCCGGCGCAGGGCCGGGAAGATGGTCGCCTCCCCTGTGGTGTAGGACAGGCCCAGGAGGTCTTCCGCAGCGGAGGCGTCCATCACCGGATCGATCAGGCCCGCCGCCAGGAAGGCGCGGGGTTCGGAGGCGAAGATGACCGCCCCGTCGCGCTCGAGGAGGTAGAGGGGCTTGATGCCGAAGGGGTCCCTCACCAGCCAGGTGCGCCCGTCGCCCCCCACCAGGCAGAAGGCGTACATGCCGCGCAGCCGGCGGAAGGCGTCCGGCCCCTCCCGGGCGTAGAGGTGCAGAAGGGGCTCGAAGTCCGAGCCCGTCGCCAGCAGGGGGCCGAGGCCGTGGTCCTGGGCCAGCTCCAGGTAGTTGTAGATCTCGCCATTGCCCACCACCACGGAGCCGGCGGCGTGCAGGGGCTGCCAGCCCCCTTCGAGGTCGATAATGGAAAGACGGGCGTGAGCGAGGTTCGCGCCGGGCAGGCTCTCGGTGCGGACTCCGTCCGGTCCCCGGTGCGCCAGGGCGGCGATCAGGTCGGCGGCGAGGCGTTCGCCGTTCAGCACGCCGGCTATGCCGCACATCAGCCCGCCCCGTACTCGGCGAAGAGCTCGCGCCAGCGGGCGACGACGGCGTCGGGAGAGAATTCCCCGGCGACCCGGGCGAGACCGGCCCCGGCCAGGCGGGCGCGGGCGGCGGGATTGTCCATGAGGTCGCGGGCGGCGTCGGCCAGGGCGGCGGGGTCGTCCACCGGAACCAGGCGTCCGTCCTGCCCGTCCCGGATCAGGGCCGCCGGACCGGTGGAAGCGGCGGCCACCACGGGCAGGCCGTGCGCCCAGGCCTGGATGACCACATTCCCCAGGGGCTCGTAGCGGGAAGGAAAGAGGCACAGGTCCGCCGTGCGATAGAGGGCCGAGGCGTCGGTGCGCCAGCCCAGGAAGCGCACCCGCCGCGACAGGCCCAGGCCCTCGGCCAGGGCCTTCAGCCGCCCCTCCTCCGGACCGGCGCCGGCGATCCAGAGGAAGGCGTCGGGCAGGCGGACCAGGGCTTCAAGGGCCACGTCATGGGCCTTGGCCTCATGCAGCCGGCCCATAGCCAGCAGCAGGGGCGCCCCCTCTGGGGTTTCGAGCCCGGCCCGGGCCACTGGGCGGGCGTCTGCGGCGGGCGCGGCGAAGTTGGGGATGCAGCGGACCCGCCCCGCCGGCCAGCCCTGGGCGACGATCCAGTCGGCGATGTCCTCGGTGTTGGCCACCAGGGCGTCGAAGCCGCGATAGTATTTGAGGTTGTAGTAGCCCCCCAGCCGGCCGACCCGGGCCCAGGGCCCCTTTGGCGCATGCCGGGCGGCGCGGTTCATCCAGGCCAGGGCGAGGCGAGTCCCGGTCCGGCGGGCGAACCGCGCGGTCAGGGGCGTGGTGAGAAGGTCGAGAGGTCCGCCGAACCTCAGCACCCGGGTCGGCACGCCGGCCGCCCGCAGGGCGGCCTGTCGCCGGGGGTTGGCGCGCAGGGCCGCCGATTGCGCCACCCCGGCCCCGGCCAGGGCCGTGACGAGGTCGACGAAATAGGTCTCCGCGCCGCCTTCGCCGGCCGTTCCCAGGAGATGCAGGACGCTCATCGCAGGGGCGACCCTAGCAAGCCCGGCCCCGCTTCCCAAGCGGCTTGAAGCGCGCCGCGCCAGACCCTATAAACCGCCCCTCGCCGAAAGGCCCGGCGGCTGGGTAGCTCAGATGGTTAGAGCGGTGGATTCATAACCCACAGGTCGGCGGTTCGATCCCGCCCCCAGCTACCAGTCCGGAGGGCTTTGGCCGGCTTGATCCGCTCGCCCCGCCAGGGGGTGTTTGACCTCCCGGCGCATGAACACCCGGCGGCTTTCGTCCAGACCGCGCGCCAGATTCTCGCGGCGGATGTCGTCGAGCGCCGCAGGCAGGACCTCGATCACCTCGAACCCGATCCGGCTGTACCAGGGGGCGTTCCAGGGAATGTCCCGGAAGGTGGAGAGCACCAGCGCCTGAAGGCCCGCCGCGCCGGCGAGGGACCCGGCCTTGTCCAGCAGGCCGACCCCCGGTTCTTTCTCACTAACCGCCCCCCGATCGCCTTCGTGGCGAAGTCTTACAGACGGGCGATGACGGTCAGTCGGAGGTATCACGGCGCAGGTCGCTGCCTGTTGCTTGACATCCAGACGATGAGTCGGCAGCCTCTTTCCATCGACTCGTTCGCGGTCGCCTAGGTAGGCGTGCCCAAAAATGGAGCGGTCGGTGGAAACATTGGAGACTGCCATGAACGCCACCCAGAAGGCGAATAGTTACCCGTTCCGCTATCATTCTTGCCGGAACATTAGCTCCCCTGAAGATGAAGTTGCTGGGCGCCGAGTTTACTCGGGCCACGCGCCTGCGTCTTCGGTGCTTGAGCTCGAAGACAACGAGAACGTCCGCGAGTATTTGGTAGACGCAAAGGGTAAACAGCGTCGCAGCCCGACCTTGGTCCATCAGGCCATTCGCAAGACGCTGATGGACCAGCCTGACCAGTTCAGTATCCTCAACGGCGGGATGGTGGTCGTCGCCCGCAGCGCTACGGTGGACGACAAGGAGCGGACCCTGCATCTCGCCCGCCCGTCGATCATCAACGGCTCGCAAACGCAGGGCGAATTGCGGCGCTATTTCGAGAAACACGGTAACCACCCCGACCACATCCCGAGCATCAAGTTCGAGGTCATCGTCACCGACGACGATGCGCTGATCGCAGAGATCTCGATCGCACGAAACTTCCAGAATGACGTACGGGCGATCTCGATTGCCGGTCGCCGGGGTCAACTCGATGATCTTGAGGTGGCCATTCAGAAGGGCTTCCCAAGCGCGAAGCTTCGGAAGGCGGAGACGGACCTCACCAGCGACGGCGATTTCCTTGACACAGAGAAGATCATCCAGGTGATCTTCGCGCTGATGCCGGAGCATCTTCTGCGCAAGCTTGATGTTGCCGAACCTTCGGCAAAAGTCTTCACCTACAGCCAGAAGACGCGCTGTTTGAAGCTTTATCAGCGAGTTGTGGAAGAGAACGAACTTGCCGACGTCTATGATTATTGCCTCGACCTCGCCCCTGTCGCCTGGAAGCTCTATGAGCGGTGGAAGGCTCACCAAGGCTTTAAGGGTACGCGCATTCGCTCGATCGAACGGGAGGACGGTCGCATCGCCGATGTTCCGGATGGCGTGATCTTTCCTATACTCGCCGCTCACACCGCCTTCGTCCGCCAAGACGATGCGGGTACGTGGGGCCTTCATCCGCCCAACGCGTTCTCCGACGCTGAGCTGATCGAGTCGGCGAAGCAGGCCTATATGGAGATCGCGGACCACAATCCATGGAACATGGGCAAGAGCCGCGCCTGCTACTCGACGCTGCTGCAGATCACCTCGATCTACGCGAAGCTCGGCACGAGCCTTTAAGTGTGACCTTCGGGGGCGTGGCTTTTGCCACGCCCCCTCCTCCACCGCCATCATGGCCGGTCCTCGCTTGGCAGTTGCTCGGAAAGGCGCGTGCGGACCGCCTTTCCCGAATCCGTGGCAAAACACAATCCCGCCGGATCTGGCTCGGCGTAGCCACCATCCATCTGCGCGCGAACTTGGCTCCTCTCCCTGCGCTCTCAGCGATTGGAAGTGATCCACCCCGCCTTCACTATCTCCGCGAGCCTTTCGGCCATGCCCGGTGTCTGCGGTTAGGGCGCGTTGATCGGGCTGCGATCTGTATGTCCAGGGAGGCATCAGCGGACCTCCCCTTCTGCCGCGCCCGGGACGCGGGAGAATGGCGCTTGCAGATTGAGCGGCACGCTCACTACCCGTATCTCACGTGCTTGCCCGCTTGATGCACACCCTCTGTATTCTTGGGCCTGGGCGGCGATATTCCCGCACTCCTCGCTCGATCCGCTCCAGCCGCAGGCGTCCCAGCCTGCAGCATAGTAGGGTTTCCAAACCCGAAAGAACGATCCGTCGGGTCGTTTGCTGGTCGAGCCCTTCGGCTCGGACTCGCCTTGCGCCCGCCAAGCAAAGAGTTCCCTCATCCCTTTCCCGAGGACTGGTCGCACAGTCGAGCAACTCGTTAACTCGGTTGTCGCCAATCCTGAGGGCCATGTGGCCACCTTCAAGGCATGAAGGGATCCAGCCTGATTGGGAGCGCTGGGGTTCCGGTTGGCACTTTGGGTGCTGAAACGGTTGATAATGCAGCCCTCCGGAGCTGCACGCGGGAGTGGACAGGGCGTAATGTGGGTGCCCTACTTAACCTGACCCCAGCTACCAGTCCGGAGGGCTTGGGCCGGTTTGATCCGCTCGCCCCGCCAGGGGGTGGTTGACCTCCCGGCGCATGAACACCCGGCGGCTTTCGTCCAGACCACGCGCCAGATTCTCTCGGCGGATGTCGTCAAGCGCCGCAGGCAGGACCTCGATCACCTCGAACCCGATCCGGCTGTACCAGGGGGCGTTCCAGGGAATGTCCCGGAAGGTGGAGAGCACCAGCGCCTCGAGGGCCGCCGCGCCGGCGAGGGACCCGGCCTTGTCCAGCAGGCCGGCGCCGAGCCGCCTTCCTGAGAACTTAGGCAGGACATCGAGCTGTTCGATGTAGAGGACGGCCTCAAGGGGCCGGAACCGGATCGCGGCGACGGGGCGATCGTCGGGCAAGATCGCCACCCACAGGCCACCGGCCTCAAGTCGTTCCGCGAGCAGTCCTTCCGGGGCTGGAGGGTCCTGGGCGATCCAGGCTTGGTGCGTCTCCAGAAACCTCTGTGCAGCCTCGCGCTCGATGGCGGCTATGGCGCGAAGTTCCGATGTCCTGGCCAGCCGGATCGTAACGCTCGCAGATGTCGCAGGCCTCAAATGATCCATCCGCTTCCGAGGCTGGAGAGGGAGACGCCGACGAGGATGACCTGGTCGCCATTGCCCATGTCGACGATGACGTCGGCGCCGGACTGGGTGATGGTGCGGGCGGGATTGCCCTCCAGTTTCAGCCGGTCGCCCTCGGCGAAGTTGAAGTCCGTGATCCGGTCGATGCCGGC
>NZ_JADBZL010000062.1:0-22241 GCF_020402505.1 Phenylobacterium sp.
AGGCGGTGGATCAGCTCGCCCCGCCGGAACCTCCCCATGCCGGGCGTCCCCGCCAGGGGCGAGACCGCCGCGACGGGGGCCGCATCCCCGAGGTCCGAAGGCGAGGCCAGGCGGGCGAGGGGTTCTGCGGCCGCCGGGCGCGACAGCCAGGGCGGCGCCGGCGGCGCCTGCGTCACCTCTTCGGCCGGCGCTTCCCGCCCCAGCGCCTGGGGGTCCTCGCCCAGCCTGAAGAGGCCGTAGTCTCCGCGGTCGATCCGGCGGACCTTGTCCTTGAGGGGGCCCTCGAAAGCATCGCGCACGGCTCCCCACCAGCCCTTGAGGTTGGCCTCCAGCCGGTTGCCGGGAAGCACGCCGCAGAGCACCAGCCGGTCACGGGCCCGGGTCAGGCCCACATAGAGAAGGCGCTTCAGTTCCTTCTCCTCCTCGGCCTTGGCGGCTTCCCGCGCCTCTGCCTGGACCGGGCAGTCGTCGCCCGAGGCGCCCAGCCACAGGAAGGCCCCATCCTGCGCCCGCGTCAGGCCGGAGCCGCCCTGCGCATTGAAGGTCATGTCCGGCAGGAAGATGACCGGCGCCTCCAGTCCCTTGGCGCCGTGGGCCGTCATGACCCGCACCTCCCGGGCGCCCTCGGCGTCCATCTCGCGCTTGACGTCCACGTCCAGGCCGTCGAGGTCGGCGGCGAAGGCCTCCAGGCTCCGCGCGCCGGCCATTTCCAGCTCGAGGGTCTTTTCCAGGAAGACGCCCAGCGCCTCCTCGGCCTCGCGACCGAGCCGGGTCAGCAGTCTCTGCCGGTGGGTCCGGCCACAGGGGGCGGTGGACTCCAGCTGGCCGACGATGAAGTCATAGGGCGACTGGTCGGCGGCCGCGATCGCCGCGGCGAGGAAGTTCCGGGCCTGGGCCCAGTCCTGTCGGGCCTCGCCCGGCGGGGCCTCGTCCACCCGCCGGACCAGGGTTTCCCAGAGGCTGGCGGTCCCGCGCCCGTAGGCCAGGTCGTAGAGCCCCTGGTCGCTGACCTCGCAGAAGGGGCTGCGCAGCAGGGCGGCCAGGGTCAGGCTGTCGGCGGGGAAGAGGACGAAGCGGACCAGGGCCCTCAGGTCATCGAACAGGATGTGGTCGGCCAGCTTCAGGCGATCGGCGCCCCCGACCGGCACGCCCTGCCGCTTCAGCTCCAGCAGGATCTCGTCGAACAGGGTCCCGCGACGGCGCACCAGGACGATGAAGTCGCCCCAGTCGGCGGGCCGGACCCCCGCCTCGCCCTTCTTCCCCACCGCCTCGCCCGCCTCGACCATCCGGCGGATCTCCGCGGCGATGCGCGCCGCCAGGACCCGGGTCGACGAGTTGGCGGCCAGGGAATCCGGCGGATCGGTCCAGGCCCCCCGCTCCTCGGTCTCGGGCGGCGGGACCAGGTCCCAGAGGTCGATGCCGCCGGGATGGTCCCGGACGGTCTGGTGCGCAATGGGCGGGGGTTCGCCAGCCCGCCCGCCCATCAGGGCGAATCGGCTCTCGGGAGCCACGAAGACGGCGTCGACAAAGCCGAGCACCTCCCGAGTGGACCGCCAGGAGAGCGCCAGCTCGATGCGCTCGAAGGTCGCGCCGGCCGCCTGGGCCCGGGCGCTGTAGGCCCTGAATTCGGTCTCGAGCCGGTCGGGAGACGCGCCCTGGAAGGAGTAGATCGACTGCTTCTCGTCGCCGACGACAAAGAGGCTGCGGCGCAGGGCGAGGCCGGATTCCCGCCGTCCGTCGCCGGCGAAGAAGTCGCCGGTCAGGTTCGAGAGGATCGACCACTGGGCGGGCGAGGTGTCCTGGGCCTCGTCCACCAGGACGTGCGACAGGTTCTGGTCCAGCTTGTAGAGCACCCAGGCGGCCATGTCGGCCCGGCCAGTCAGGGCGAGGGTACGGTCGATCAGGTCCCCGAAGTCGAGCTTGCCCGACGCCCACTTTTCGATCTCGTAAGCCGCCAGCCAGGCCTCGGCCAGCAGCAGGATGTCGAGGGTCCTTTGGCCGGCGAGTGCGATGCGTCGGCGGCCTTCGAGGGTGAGGATGCGGTCGGCTTCCCTCACCAGCCGCTCGGAGAGCCTCGGATGGGGCTTGAGGCTCTTTGCGCTGGTGATCCAGACCTTGGCGGTCATCTCCTTGGTGGTCAGCAGGGCCCTGACCGCCTCGAAATCCAGCTTGCCGGCGTCGCGCCGGAGGTCCTCCGCCCTCTTCTTGTCCGTCTTCGACGATTCAGGCCGGGCGAGGGCGTCCGCGACTTCCAGCCATTCGCCGGGCGACATCCCATCCGACATGTCCGCCATCTCGCGCCGGATGGCTTCCGGGTCGACGGGCTCCGGGGAGCCCGTCAGGGCGAACCAGACCGCGGCCTCGATCCCCCGGCCGGCCGCCTGCGCCGCGAACCAGTCCGAGAGTTCGCCCGCCCGGGCGGCGAAAGTCTCGAACAGGCCCTCGAACCGGCCATGGTCGAAGTCTACGGACAGCCGGGCGTAGGCCTCGGCGATCCGGCCGCCTTCGGCGTCCAGGGCCCGGCGGGCGAGGGCGGTCCGCGCGCCCCGCTTCAGCTGGCTTGCGGCCAGGTCGTCCAGCACCTCAAAGCCTGGCGAGATCCCCGCCTCCAGGGGGAAGCGGCGAAGCAGCTTCTCGCAGAAGGCGTGCAGGGTCTGGATGCGCAGGCCGCCCGGCGTCTCCAGGGCGCGGGCGAACAGGGCCCGGGCGGCGGAAAGGGTGTTCGGATCGTACGCCTTCCGGCTCCGTCCCTCCAGCCGGGCGAGCGCCGCGGCGAGGCGATCATCCGGCAGGACCGACCAGTCGCCCAGCAGTTCGAACAGCCGGGTCTGCATCTCCGCTGCGGCGGCCTTGGTGTAGGTCACGCAGAGGATCTCGTCGGGCGCCGCGCCGGCGAGCAGCAGGCGGGCGACCCGGTCAATCAGGGTCTTGGTCTTGCCCGACCCGGCGTTGGCGGTCACGAAGGCCGAGATCCGGGGGTCCGCGGCCCGGGCCTGGGGGTCATCGTCGCGTCGGGTCATGACTCTCCCCCACCGCCGATGGCTGACCATTCCCGAACCCGCGCCAAGTGGTCGTAGTCGCTGGCGAAGAGCTTCACCTTCGACGGGGCTGTCCGCGAGAGATAGGCGTGACCTGGATTATCGAAGCGCGCGATGACCGCCTTCAGGCCCTCCAGGGCCTCAGCCGAGGCGGCGACCGCGTCCTGGCCGTCCTCAAGGGCGCTGCTGATCACGCCCGCCGGACGGCGGCCGGTGATCTGCACATAGGCCAATTCGACCGGCTTGAGCCTTCCCAGAGACGGGAAGCCGCCTGCGGCCAGTATCGCTCCGGAGAGGGTCAGCTGGGGCGAGAACCCCTCCTCGACCTGTTTCGGGGAGGGCGGCGACCCGGTCTTGTAGTCCAGGATGCGACCTACAGGCTCCGGCCCCACCTCGATCCGGTCGGCCTTGGCGGTGACGGTGAAGGGTCCGGCGGGCGCCTCGAAGGTCAGGGTCCCCTTCAGCTCTACATGGATTCTGCGCCTGTCCCTGCGGCGCGTCCGCTCCTGCTCGACCACCCAGGCGGCGATCTCCCGCGAGAGGGCGGTTTCCCGGGCGAGGCCCGGCGCATCCATGCCCGCCGTCTTCAGGGCGTCCAGGTAGAGCGCCGCCAGGTCCGCCTCAGCGGCGTCGGGAACCTCGTCCGGATAGGCCTTCACGAAGGCCTCCAGCGCCGCGTGGATGGCCGTGCCCCGCACGCGCACGTCCACCGGCGCGTCCGGCCGGTCCAGGGGATAGAGGCGCAGAATGTCCCGCGCCCAGACGGCGTAGGGGTCGCGCACCAGGGTCTCGATCCGCGTGACCGCCAGCTCCCGCGGCCGCGCCTCCAGGGGCGGGCGGGGCGCGGGCCGGGGCGCCGGGGCGAAGTCGCCGGGGGCGTCGGCGGCCCCGGCGATCGCCTCCAGGTCCGGCCGTCCGGGCAGGTCTCCGCCGGCCCCCCGGGTCAGGGTCCGGAGCCGCCAGAGCCAGCGCGATTCGAGGGCCGGGGCGCCCCGGCGGCGGCGGGCGTGCAGCAGGAAGACCTCGGGCGCGCAGGCTGACTGGGCGAAGTCGTGGGCGGAGAGGGCGATCCGGCGCTCGGCCGGGGGCAGTCCCAGCCGGCTGCGCATGCCGCGGGACAGGAAGGGGTCGACGCCGGCCGCCTGCGGCCAGACGCCTTCCTCCAGGCCCGCCAGGATGAGGCGGTCCGCCCGGGCCATCCGGGCCTCCATGGCGCCCAGGATCTTCAGCCGGGGATGGGTGGCGTGGGCGGCGCGGACGCTCTCGCCGGCGATGATCACGCCGAGCAGTTCGGCGAAGGCGGCGGCGGACAAGGGCGGACTGGCGCCGCCCTCCGCGATCAGCAGGGACAGCAGCCGCGCCACAGCCTCGCCGTCCGGTCCCGACCAGAGGTCGCCTGTCCCGCCCTCGGGCCGGGCGCAGAGGGCCTCCATGGCCAGGGTCAGCCGGCGGGCCCAGGCCGAGGCGTCGAGCGTCTCCACCGCCCCCGGCGCCGTCGGCGGGAAGACGGCGGCGAGGGCGTCGACAAGAGCGATGGCGGCGGGGTCGGCGGCCTTGGCCGTCATGGCGAAGGTCTTCAGGCCGGACAGGTCCTCGGGCCGGGTCCTGCGCAGGGCCGTGACCTCGAGGGCGTCCCTGGCGATGGCGAGGTCCGCCTCTGTCCGCCCCAGGCGCACATGGGGGTGCTTGAGCAGGCCCAGGATCGTCGCTGGCCGCGCCGGCTCTACCAGGGCCAGGGCTGTCGTCTCGGCCAGGACGGCGCACGGGAAACGGGCCAGGGGTTCGCCCGCCGAGGCGTCTGCGATGACGCCCCAGCGACCCAGCCGGGCGGCGACCCGGCGGGCCAGGTCCTGGTCCGGCGTCACCAGGGCGGCGGTCCGCCCCGGAGTCTCCAGGGTCTCGCGCAGCAGCAGGGCGGCGGCCAGGGCGCAGGCCTCGACATCCCGGGTTCCTACGACGGTCAGGCCCTTCAGGCCCTCGCGGATCTTTTTCTCTCCCTCGCCCTCGATCGCCAGGCGCCAGTCGGAGGTCTGCGCCGCCGGCCTCAACGCCAGGTTCACGAGATTCCGCCGGACCTCTCCCGAGGACGACGCCGGCGATCGGCCCTTCCAGGTCTCCACGGAGCTGACCTCGACGCCCGCGAAGGTCAGGAGCGCTCTCAGGGCGGCCTGCGGATGCTGGTCGTCGACCGGTCTGGGTTGCTGCGCGCCCTCCGCCATCACCGTGTCCAGGCCCGGCAGGACAACTGCGCCCAGCGGCGCCCGGGCGATCACCGTCAGCAGCCTGGCCGTGGCCTTGACCGAGCCGGTTGAACCCGCCGCGATGAGCAGGTCCTTCGGCGGTTCGGCGTCCCACTTCGCCGCCAGGGCGTCCAGCAGGCGCACCCGACGCGCGCTGACGTCCACCAGTCCCAGGGTCTCCAGCCGCTTCGGCCAGGCCAGGAGGGCGCCCTGAAGGAACTCCAGCGACACGCGCCAGTGCGCGGCCATGTCGAGGTCGACAAGGTCGGCCAGATTGTCGCCCGCGACCTCCTCGATCTGCAGGCTGTCGAAGAAGCCTCCAAGGGCGTCCGCCAGGCCCAGGGCCTCGGCGGGGCCGGGGCTACGTCCGATGGCGGGGGAAAGCTCGGTGACCAGCCGCAGCAGCTCGAACCGCCGGCGCACGGGACTGATGGCTGGCGGCAGGTCAAGGACGATGTCGCCGGGCTCGAACGGCGCCTCGCCCGCCTCCAGGTCGCCCAGGGGGCGGATTCGCGGCGGCAGAAGGGCGGGAACCTCGCCGGCCATCCGCAGGAAGGCCTCGGTCAGGGACCGGGCCGCACGCCGGGTCGGCGTCAGGACGACGGCGTCGGCCAGGGCCTCCGGTCCGCCTTCGCGGGTGATATCCAGAAGGCCCACGGCAAGGTCGTCCAGAAAGGGCCGGTCCGCCGGGATGTTGAACCAGCGCGGCTGGCCGGCCTTTTGGAACCAGTCGGTCATCCCGAAAGCAGGGCCTCCGCCTCGTCCCGCGCCGTCGGATCCCCGACGTGCAGCCAGAAGGCGTCCATGACCACCCCCGCCAGCCGGCCCGTCTCCTGCAGCCGCCACCAGACCGGCAGGATGGAGAAGGCCCCCTCGGGTTCGCCATCCAGGATCTCGGGCTTCAGGATCTGGAAGCCGATATTGGCGAAGGGCGCCGGGCGGGCGTCGTCGGCGCTGTGGGTCAGGCGGCCGCCCGCGTCCATGAAGAAGCCCCGCGGCCCCTCGAAGCCGATGCCCTGTCCCCGGGGGGTGAGCAGCAGGAGAAGGTCCATCCGCTCGGGGTCCCAGGCGGCCTTCATCCGCTCCAGGGGCGGGGTGGTGCCGCCGGTCCAGAGGGAATCGATGTTCGCCACGAAGATCGGCTCCCGCCCCAGCAGGGGCAGGGCGTTGCGAATACCGCCGCCGGAATCCAGCAGGGCCGGCCGCTCGTCAGCGAAGAGGATCTCCAGGTCCGTCCGCCGGGACAGGTGGGCCTCGATCTGGTCGGCGAAGTGGTGGACGTTGACGACGGCCTTGCGCACGCCCGCCTCGACGAGCCGGTCCAGGACCCGGTCGATCAGGGTCCGCCCCGCCACCTCCACCAGGGCCTTGGGCCGCGTCTCGGTCAGGGGCCGCATGCGGGCGCCCAGTCCCGCCGCCAACACCATGGCGCTCTCGGGTCCTGTCACCGACGCGCCTCCGTCGGGACGCAGGCGTCGAGCCAGACACGCAGATCAGCGAGGCCGGGGTCGGCGAGGCAGCGGTCCAGATAGGCCCACATCCGAGGCAGGAAGGCCTCGTACTTCGGCCGTCCATCCCGGCGGACCAGCCGGGCGAAGACACCGATGATCCGGCAGATATTGAGGGCGCCCAGGGCGTGGAAGTCGGCGACGAACGGCAGATCCCCTGCATAACGGGAGCGGTCGAGATAGCGCTGCAGCATCCGTTCCGACAGGACCGGGGAGACGTCCCGCCGGGCGTCGTGCAGGAGCATGGAGAGGTCCCAGGCGGGGTGGGCCAGGACGGCGTCCTGGAAGTCCACCATTCCGACCCGCGCCGGCCCCTCCCGGTCCGGCAGCCAGATCAGGTTCTCCACGTGATAGTCCCGGTGGGAGAAGACCGAGGCGCCGGTCTCGCCCCGCTGCAGGATCGGCCTCCACAGGGCCGCCCAGTCGGCCCTCGCGGCGGCGTCGATGCGAACCTGCGGTCGAAGGGCGGGCAGCCAGTCCGGCAACAGGTCGGCGGCGGTCTGCAGGGCGAGGGCGTCATAGGTCAGGATCGGCCAATCCAGCCCCGCCTCCGCCCCCAGCCGGTCCAGGACCGGGGTGGACTGCATGTGGACCAGAGCGTCCACGGCCGCCTCGTAGAGCGGAACCTCGTCGGCGCCGCCCGCGATCAGGGCGCCGAACAGGTCGTCGCCGAGGTCTTCCATGACCGCCAGGCCCTGCCCGACGTCGAAGGCCTCGATCCGGGGCGCGGAAAGGCCGGCGCGCCTAAGCCAGCCGGCGACGGTGACGAAGGCGTCCACCCGTCCAGCCGCCAGCCGCGCCAGCGCATTGTAGCCCAGGGCCCGGCGCGTTTCGGCGTCCGCATCCGGCGGGCAGGGGGCGGACTCCACCGGCGGCTGGTCCATGAAGATCCGGCGGCTTCCGTCCCGCAGAAAGAGCCGCTCGTAGGATCGCGTGGAGGCGTCGCCGGCCAGCGGTGCGCGCCGGGCCTCGCCCAGGCCCGCATGGCGCAGGAAGGCGTCCTTCAGGGCGTCCCGCTCCGCTGTCACTCTATACGCTCCTTCCAGGCCCCGTGTCCGGTCAGCCGCGCCGTACGACCCTCTCCGGCGACGGAGAGTTCTAGATCGAGTCGGTCCGAGGGGAGGCGCCCCTCCAGTCGCTCCGGCCACTCGATCAAGGCCGCCCCGTGGTCAAGGGCTTCCTCGAGGCCGATCTCCCAGGCCTCGTCCGGGTCTTCCAGGCGGTAGAGGTCGAAGTGGGCGATCTCGAACTCCCTCCCCGGATAGGTCTGGACGAGGGTGAAGGTCGGGCTCGGCGCCTCCTCGTCCTGCGAGGTGAGGGCGCGGATCAGGGCCCGGGCCAGGCAGGACTTCCCGACGCCTAGGCCGCCGCTCAGGCAGATAGCCTCACCCGCCTGCAGGAGGGGGGCGAGGCGCCGGCCCAGGGCCTCGGTCTCGGCCTCGGCGGGCAGGGCGATGCGGGCGGGCAGGCGGTTCAAAACGGACGGTCCGGATCATCGGGCAGGATCTGCTCCACATAGGCCTTCAGGGCCAGGGTGGCCGCCTCGGCGTCGCCTCCGAGGCGGTCGGGGGACACGAGCGGCCCCACGGTCAGGGTGAAGCGCCCGCCGCGCTTGTTGAGCAGTTCGTGGAACAGGGTGATGTCCCGCAGCTCCTTCGAGATCCGGTCGAAGGCATGAAACAGGGTGGACCAGGGTCCGGTCATATGGACCGGCGCCACCGGCGCCTCGTGCCGACGGGCGATGGAGACGGCCGAGCTCATCCAGGGCGGGTCGCAAAGTCGACCGTCCGGGGTCCTGCGGGCCAGCCGACCGGCGGGGAAGATGGCCAGGGCGCGCCCGGCCTCCATGGCCTGGCGGGTCATGTGCAGGGTGGTGCGAGTGTGCTCACGGGTGCGCTTGGCCGCCACCCACTCCACCGGGATAAGGACATCGGAGAAGCCCGGGACCACCCGGTGGGCGTCGGCGTTAGCGTAGAAGCAAAGGTCCGGCCGACGGTCGCGCAGGGTGTCCCAGGCGGCGATCCCATCGGCGATTCCGGTAGGGTGGTTGGAGACGATGACCAGCCGCCCGGAGGACGGAATTCGCTCGAGACCGCTCACCTTCACCTTCACCTCCAGGAGGCGGGAGACATGCTCAAGGGCCTCAATTCCGGGGAGGGGCGCGATGGCGTCCGCCATCCGGCGGGCCCTGCGGTAGTTCAGGAGCCGGTAGAGCAGGGGGCGGGCCAGCGGCCATGCCGGGCTCGCAGCCAGCCGCGGCGCCCGCTCGGCGATCAGCACGTCGACAATGTGCTGGCCGGAGCCGGCGGAGGCGTTAGAGCTCATGAATGCAGCATGCCCGCGCACGGGGGGCGCAAGCAAGGTCTAGGCTCGCCTGGCGCCAGCCCCTATGGGTATCCGGCAGGCAAGCTAGGACGATCCCATGCGCCAGATTCATCACTTCATCGACGGGGCGGCGGCCGCCAGCGCCTCGGGCCGCTTCGGCGACGTCTTCAACCCCAACATCGGTGAGGTCCAGGCCCGGGTCGGCCTGGGGACCCCTGATGAACTGGATCTGGCGGTCCAGTCGGCCCTGCGCGCCCAGCCGGCCTGGGCGGCGGTGAACCCACAGCGCCGGGCGCGGGTCATGTTCGAGTTCAAGCGGCTGCTCGAGGCCAATATGCAGTCCCTGGCGGAGCTTCTGTCCAGCGAGCACGGCAAGGTCATCGCCGACTCCAAGGGCGACATCCAGCGCGGCCTGGAGGTAATCGAATTCGCCTGCGGCGTCCCGCATCTCCTGAAGGGCGAGTACACCGAGGGCGCGGGGCCAGGCATCGACGTCTATTCCATGCGCCAGCCCCTGGGCATCGCCGCAGGCATCACCCCGTTCAACTTCCCGGCCATGATCCCGATGTGGATGTCCGGCGTCGCCATCGCGGTGGGCAACGCCTTCATCCTCAAGCCCTCCGAGCGCGACCCCGGCGTGCCGGTGCGCCTTGCCGAGCTGTTCATGCAGGCCGGCGCCGAGCTGGGTCTGGACCTCAAGGGGGTTCTCAACGTCGTTCAGGGCGACAAGGTCATGGTCGACGCCATCCTCGACCATCCGGAGATCGCAGCGGTGAGCTTCGTCGGCTCCTCGGACATCGCCCAGTATGTCTATTCCCGCGGCGCGGAGGCGGGAAAGCGCGTCCAGGCCATGGGCGGCGCCAAGAACCACGGCATCGTTCTGCCCGACGCCGACCTGGACCAGGTGGTCAAGGACATCTCGGGCGC
The DNA here is from genome assembly GCF_020402505.1 of Phenylobacterium sp. GTDB lineage: Bacteria > Pseudomonadota > Alphaproteobacteria > Caulobacterales > Caulobacteraceae > Phenylobacterium. The sequence goes on from NZ_JADBZL010000062.1 coordinate 10,039, forward strand.
CGCCTTCGGTTCCGCAGGCGAGCGCTGCATGGCCCTGCCCGTCGTCGTGCCCGTGGGCGAGCGCACCGCCGAGGCCCTGCGCGAGAAGCTGGTCGCCGAGATCGCCACCCTGAAGGTGGGCGTCTCCACCGACGAGGGCGCGCACTATGGCCCGGTGGTCAACGCGGCCCATAGGAAGAAGGTCTCCGACTACATCCAGATGGGGGTCGACGAGGGCGCCGAACTGGTGGTGGACGGCCGTGACTTCCGCCTTCAGGGCTTCGAGCAGGGCTTCTTCATCGGACCGTCCTTCTTCGACCGCGTGACCCCGGACATGAAGAGCTACCAGGACGAGATCTTCGGGCCGGTCCTGCAGATGGTGCGGGCCGAGAGCTTCGAGTCCGCCCTGGCCCTGCCGTCCCGCCACGCCTACGGCAACGGTACGGCGATCTTCACCCGTAACGGCCGGGCGGCCCGGGAGTTCGCCTCCCGCGTCAATGTCGGCATGGTCGGCATCAACGTGCCCATCCCCGTGCCTCTGGCCTACCACACCTTCGGCGGCTGGAAGCGCTCGGCCTTCGGCGACGCCAACCAGCACGGCATGGACGGTGTGCGTTTCTACACCAAGGTCAAGACGGTGACGGCCCGATGGCCCGAAGGCGAGGTCGGAGACTCCGCCTTTATCATCCCGACCATGCGGTAGGGCGGTTCAGGAACCCCTTCGATCCCAGTCCAGGCCCGCGATCCGGGGGTCTGCGGCGAAGGCGTCGCGGGGGAACTCAAGTCTCCGGTCGGGGAATTCACACAGCGCCTGGACCCCGAAGGCGCTCAAGCGAATCCGCCAGGTCTGACGGTCGACGGGCGTCGGGCTCGCAAAAGCGCTTCTCTTGAGGAGTGCGAGGTTCGCGCCCTGTCCGGGATCGCGGACGGACCGGTAGCGGATCGCCTCGGTTTCCACGGCCCGGGCGGCGTCGGCCAGGGCCTGGCAGGCGCTGTAATCCGTCAGATCCTCCCAGAGGGCGCCGTCCTGCAGGAACGGTTCAAGCGTCAGGTCGAGGAGCCGGCCTGTCGACACCGCTGCAGAGAACGCAGTGAACTCTGCGGCGTTCTCCGGCCAGGGGGTGGAGGGCGACTCGGCGAAGAACAGGAGCCGATAGAAAGCGATCTCTGCAACGGAGGTCACCGGGTCTTCCGCGGCGTAGAAGACCCCCGGCGTGCGCCCGGCGCGCCGGAACCGGGATCCCGACGGATAGACCGCGCCGTACCGGAACGGGGTCGCCAACAGGTAGTGCAGATCACGAGCGTCTTCCTGGAGCCCCGGCTTGGTCGCCTCGATCAGGTCCTCCAGGAGGGACTGCTCGGCCAGGGTGTCGGTCAGTTTCAGGGTCGAGACCCGATGCTGGGCTTCCACCAGCCGCCAGCACGCGCCTTCAAGGCGCCGGAACTCAGACGAGAGCGCGACGCGCGTCCAGATAGGCGATGACATCCATGAGTCCGCTGACGGTCTGAAGCTTTTCGACAGGTCGGCCGTCGAGGGCGCTATTGGGATTGACCAGCCAGCTGGCCGCGACCCTGTCGTCCCCGCCTGCAATGGCGTCCAGCGACCGGAACAGGCGCACGAAAAGCACCGCCAGCTCGAACGCCTTGTCGCCGGGCGCGAGGGTATATCCGTTCCGGCGCATGCGCGAGACGGTCGCCTCGCTGACCCCGATGGCGACGGCGAGGACCCTCGCGGTCACCCCCAGTCGGTCGGCGGCGCGAAGAACCGCCCTGGTCACAACTGCGCCGGCTTCGGGATGGGTGGCGACGGGCTGGAGCAACTTCATGGGCGCAACCTTTCCCTTGAAAAAATCACATGCATTGCTTTCTGGCGCAAGACGTTTCTTCAGCCATCCCGCTGAGGCCCTCCGACCCTGCGGTAGGATCAGGCCAGGTACTGGTCCGCCACCCAGGCCGTGACCTGGTCACCCCCTTCGAGGGCCCCCTTCACCTGGGCCCAGGGACCCGGCGAATCGTAGAGGACTTCCAACCGGGTTCCGGCGAGGAAGGCGCCGAGGGTGTCAAACTGCACGCCCGGCCCGCCGCGGGCATTGAGGCGAGACGCGATGACGGTCCGGAACAGGGGCTGAGAATCTCCGCGACCTTCCACCAGGGAAACAAAGCGACTCATGGGAAAGGCCGGGCCCGGGTCGGTCTTTCGACCCGGCGAGATATCGTCGTGGCCGACGATCTCGGTGATGGTCGGGTAGGCCGCAAGGATGCAGCGGGTCACCTCCGCCAGGGCGGACAGCTGGGTTTCGCCATAGACCTCCCAGAGGGAAGGGCGGGTCTCGTTCCTGTGGGTCAGCTCGACCGCCATCGCCGGATCGAGGACCCGGGAGGTCGAACTGCGGACCTGCCCATCGGCCGTCCGCATGAGCCGGCCCCAGTTATCGATCTCTATCCCAATCGCATAGTCATTGCAGTTGGGTCGGCCCCGCCAGATCGAACGGCCTGCGTGCCAGGCCTTGACGTTGAACGGCACGACCTGCCGGACATCGCCGTCGCGTCCGACCACGACATGAGCCGAGGCCTTGGCCTGGGGGGAGACGAAATAGTCGGATACGCCCTTCGCCCCAGCCCCGCTCACCGTGAAGTGCATGACCAGCAGGCTCGGCGCGTCCAGCGTTCCGCCATGATGGGGCGAGGCCTTGTACCAGCCGGGCTTCAGCCTGTGATCGGCGATCTGCATGCGCCATCTCCTGCGCTTTGAGGTCCGCCACTGCATCACGTGCGGCAAGGCCGCGCAATTTTTCGAGGGCTGCAAGTCCTTCGCGCCCAGGGGGTCAAGCAGGGGCGGCCACATCGTCTAAGGCGAGAAGGTGTCCTGCCTCAGCGATGGCGGCCCCATTTTTCCGGTTCCGAGGGTTCCATCTGAAGGGCGGAGGCTCTAGGCGGAGGACATGCCTTCGGCCCTTCAGACCGCCTACGAGGATCGCGTCCGCGACGGGCGTATCCGGCCGGATCCCGCCCAGGCCGCCGGCCTGGCGGCTCTGGTCCGCCTGGAGACCGACCTCTCCGCGGCGCGACCGGGGTCGCTGGCGGGGCTCCTGCGCCGCCGGGCGGAAGCTGCGAGGGGCGTCTACCTCTGGGGCCCGGTGGGGCGGGGCAAGTCCATGCTGATGGACCTGTTCTTCGAGACCGTCCCCGTCGCGCGCAAGCGCCGCACCCACTTCCATGTCTTCATGCGCGAGGTCCATGAGCTGATCGGAACCTGGCGCTCAGGCGATCCGGCGATCCGAAAGGCGCGGTTCGGCCAGATGCGCGGCGACGACCCGGTCCCGCCCGTGGCGGACCTCGTTGCGCGGAGCGCCAGCCTGATCTGCTTCGACGAGTTCCAGGTCACGGACATCGCCGACGCCATGATCCTGGGCCGGCTGTTCGAGGCCCTGTTCGCCCGGGGCGTGACCCTGGCCGCCACCTCCAACCGGCGGCCGGATGACCTCTATCGGGACGGGATCAACCGGCAGCTTTTCCTGCCCTTCATCGAACTCCTGAAGTCGCGGGTCGACGTGGTCTCGGTGGCCGGCCCCCACGACTACCGCCTGGACCGTCTCAGGGCGGCGGGGACCTGGTTCTCGCCCATCGACCCGGACAACCGCCGCACCTTCGGCGCCCTGTGGCGGGACATGCTGGGGACGGAAGCCGCCGAGGGGGAATCGATCGAGGTCATGGGCCGCCGGCTCGACTTCCCGGACGCCGCCGGCGGGCTGGTGCGGGTCGGTTTCGCCCGGCTCTGCGACGCGGCCCTGGGGCCGAACGACTACCTGGCCCTGGCCGAGCGGTTCCACACGGTCTTCCTGGAGGACCTGCCCCGGCTGACCCCGGACCGCCGGGAGGCGGCGCGCCGGTTTGTCACCTTGATCGACGCCCTCTATGAGGCGCGGACCCGGCTGATCGTCCTGGCGGAGGCCGAGCCGGTCCGGCTCTATCCTGCTGGCGACGGGGCCTTCGAGTTCGAGCGCACGGCCTCCCGCCTGCAGGAGATGCGGTCCGCCGACTGGCTCGCCGACCGGCCTTAAGCTGCCGCTACGGCGCCCTATCAGATTGAAAAGCCTTCGTTGACACTCGGTCCCGTAAGCTTAAATGCAGACAGCCGGCCCGGGACGCGGGGGCGTCCGCCGGGGTTCGCCAGGACACGCCGATGACCGCACCTGTTCGAGATCGACCCATGTCGCCGCACCTGCAAGTGTGGCGCTGGCATCTGACCATGTTCACCTCCATCCTGCACCGGGCGACGGGTGTGGCGCTGTACGGCGGCGCCGTCATCGTGACCGCCTGGGCGCTGGCCCTCGGCGCCGGCCCCGACGCCTACCAGGGGTTCACGGAGCTGATGGCATCGCCGCTCGGCCGCCTGGTCCTGGTGGGACTGACCCTCTCGGTCTTCTACCACCTCGCCAACGGCCTGCGGCATCTGTTCTGGGATGCGGGGCTGGGCCTGTCGGTGACGACTTCCTACCAGTCCGGGGTCATGGCCATGGCCTTCTCCGTGGTGGCCACAGTGATCGTCTGGGCCATCGGGCTCGGTCAGTGAGGCCCAGGATGACTGATTTCAGAACCCCTCTTTCCCGGGCCCGCGGCAACGGCGCCGCCGGCCATGGCGCGGCGCACTGGGTCGCCGAGCGTGTCAGCGCCATCGCTCTGATCCCGCTGACCTTCTGGATGATCTACGCCGCCCTGGTGATCTCCCGGACCGACTATCAAGGCGCTGTGGCCTTTGTCGCCTATCCGGTCAACGCCGTGATGATCGTCCTGGTCCTCGCGGTTTCCGGCTGGCACATGCACGCCGGCGCCCGGGTGATCATCGAAGACTACATGCACAAGATGCTCGGTCGGTCGGCCCTTCTGATCCTCAACCTCTTCCTCGCCGTTCTCCTGACCGCCCTGGCGGTCTTCTCCGTCCTCAAGGTCGCGCTCGGAGGCGCTCTCTGACGTCATGGCCGCTTACGAATTCACAGATCACAAGTTCGATGTCGTGGTGGTGGGCGCCGGGGGCTCTGGCCTGCGGGCGGCCCTGGGCTGCGCCCAGGCGGGCCTGAAGACGGCCTGCATCACCAAGGTCTTCCCGACGAGGTCCCACACCGTGGCGGCCCAGGGCGGCATCTCGGCCAGCCTTGGCAATATGGGCGAGGATGACTGGCGCTGGCACATGTACGACACCGTCAAGGGGTCGGACTGGCTGGGCGACCAGGACGCCATCGAATACCTCTGCCGGAACGCCCCGGCGGCCGTGTACGAGCTGGAGCACTGGGGCGTGCCCTTCTCGCGCACCCCCGACGGCAAGATCTATCAACGGGCCTTCGGCGGCATGACCCGCAACTTCGGCGAGGCCCCCATCCAGCGCACCTGCGCGGCGGCGGACCGGACGGGCCACGCCATGCTGCACACCATGTACGGCCAGTCCCTGGCCCACGACACCCAGTTCTTCATCGAGTACTTCGCCCTCGACCTGATCATGGACGAGGGCGTCTGCCGCGGCGTGACCGCCTGGAAGCTGGATGACGGCACGCTGCACCGCTTCCAGGGTCAGATGGTCATCCTGGCCACCGGCGGCTACGGCCGGGCCTACTTCTCGGCCACCAGCGCCCACACCTGCACCGGCGATGGCGGCGGCATGACCCTGCGCGCCGGCCTGCCCCTGCAGGACATGGAGTTCGTCCAGTTCCACCCCACCGGCATCTACGGCGCCGGCTGCCTGATCACCGAAGGCGCCCGGGGCGAGGGCGGCTACCTGACCAACTCCGAGGGCGAGCGCTTCATGGAGCGCTATGCCCCCACGGTTAAGGACCTGGCCCCCCGGGACATGGTGAGCCGCGCCATGACCATCGAGATCCGTGAGGGCCGCGGCGTGGGCCCGAACAAGGACCATATCCACCTGCATCTCGACCACCTGGACCCCAAGGTCCTGGCCGAGCGCTTGCCGGGCATCTCCGAGAGCGCCCGCATCTTCGCCGGCGTCGATGTGACCAAGCAGCCCATCCCGGTCCTGCCAACCGTGCACTACAACATGGGCGGCATCCCGACGAACTTCTACTCGGAGGTGGTTACCCGGGTGGGGGATGATCCCGACCGCGTGGTCCCTGGCCTGATGTCCGTGGGCGAGGCCGCCTGCGTCTCGGTCCATGGCGCCAACCGGCTGGGCTCCAACAGCCTGATCGACCTGGTGGTGTTCGGACGCTCCGCAGCCCTCAGGGCGGCGGATATCCTGAAGCCCGGCGCTTCCCAGCCCGAGCTCAAGCCCTCCATGACCGACGGCCACCTGGCCCGCTTTGACCGCCTGCGCCATGCGGACGGCTCGACCCCAACCGCCGCCCTGCGGCTGGAGATGCAGCAGGCCATGCAGGAAGACGCCGCCGTCTTCCGCACGGCCGACAGCCTCGCTTCGGGCGTCAAGCGCCTCCAGGCGGTGCAGGACAAGCGCAAGGACATCAAGGTGTCCGACCGCGGCCTGATCTGGAACACCGACCTGGTCGAGACCCTCGAGTTCGAGAACCTGGTGGTTCAGGCCGTCGTGACCGTCGCCGGCGCCGCCAACCGCACAGAGAGCCGCGGGGCGCACGCCCACGAGGACCACCCCGACCGGGACGACGCCAACTGGATGAAGCACACCCTCACCTGGATGGACGACGTCACCGGCAAGGTGGTCATCGATTACCGTCCGGTGCACGACTACACCATGACCAACGACATCGCGCCGATCCCGCCCAAGACGCGGGTCTACTGAGGCCGCGGACGCAGACGGAATTCGAGGAAAGCACGCCAAATGGTCGAACTCGCCCTGCCGAAGAACTCCCGTGTCCAGAAGGGTCGCCACCATCCGGCGCCCGCTGGCGCCAAGAAGGTCAAGACCTTCCGGATCTACCGGTATGATCCCGAGGGGACGGGCAACCCCCGCTGGGACACCTATGAGGTCGATGTGGCGGCCTGCGGCCCCATGGTCCTGGACGTCCTGATCCACATCAAGAACACCATGGACCCCACCCTGACCTTCCGGCGGTCCTGCCGTGAGGGAGTGTGCGGTTCCTGCGCCATGAACGTCGGCGGGCGCAATACCCTGGCCTGCACCCATGGCCACGAGGAGGTCCCGGGGTCGACCTGTCAGATCAGCCCCCTGCCGCACATGCCGGTCGTCAAGGACCTGGTGCCCGACCTCACCCACTTCTACGCCCAGTACGCCTCCATAGAGCCCTGGCTGCACACCACCACGCCGGAGCCCCAGACCGAGTGGGTCCAGAGCCCGCAGGACCGGGAGAAGCTGGATGGTCTCTACGAGTGCATCCTCTGCGCGTGCTGCTCCACCTCATGCCCGAGCTACTGGTGGAACGGCGACCGCTATCTGGGCCCCGCCACCCTCCTGCACGCCTACCGCTGGCTGGTTGACAGCCGGGACGAGGCCACAGGGGAGCGGCTCGACGCCCTTGAGGACCCCTTCAAGCTCTACCGCTGCCACACCATCATGAACTGCGCCCAGGTCTGCCCCAAGGGGCTGAACCCCGCCAAGGCGGTGGCTGAGGTCAAGAAGATGATGGCGGAGCGGGTGGTCTGATCCGGCGGCCGTCGTCACATCCGGCGAATCCCGTAAGTTGACGGTCGCGTCACTTTTCTCCATCTGGACTGCATGACTTCGCCTGACGCCCATGTCGTGATCGTCGGCGCCGGCCACGCCGGCGGGACTCTGGCGGCCCTGCTGCGCCAGCATGGGTATGCCGGGCCTGTGACCCTGGTGGGCGAGGAGCCGATTCCGCCCTACCAGAGGCCCCCGCTCTCCAAGGCCTGGTTGAAGGGCGAGGCGGACGCGGAGTCCCTGGCCCTCAAGCCCCTCGAATTCTACGCCGAGAACCGCATCGACTTCCGGCCCTCAGTCCGCGCCGAACGGATCGACCGGGACCGCAAGGCCCTGGTCCTCTCGGACGGGACAACACTCGCCTACGACATCCTGGTCCTGGCTACTGGGGCCCGGGCCATCCGCCTTCCCATCCCGGGAGCCGATCTCGAGGGCATCCTGGAACTGCGCACGGCGGCTGACGCCGAGGCGCTGAAGGCGGCGCTTGGGCCTGGCCGGACCATGGCCGTTGTCGGCGGCGGCTATATTGGCCTCGAGGCCGCCGCCTCGGCGCGGGCCCTCGGCGCCGAGGCGATCGTCCTGGAGCGCGAACCCCGCATCCTGGCCCGCGTGGCCGGCGAGGTGCTCTCCAACTTCTTCCGCACCCTGCACGAAGGCCATGGCGTCCGCTTCCTGACCGGGGCCTCTGTCACCGGCTTCCGCGGCGAGGGCGGGAAGGTGACGGGCGTCGAACTGGCCGACGGCCGGGTGATCGACTGCGACCTGGCCCTGGTCGGCGTCGGCGCCGTCCCCAATCAGGAACTCGCCCAGGCGGCCGGCCTGGCGGTGAATCGCGGCGTAGTGGTCGACCTGGAGGCCCGCACTTCAGACCCCTCCCTCTTCGCCATTGGCGACGTGACCCTGCGGCCCATGCCGATCTATGGCCGGGACTTCCGGATGGAAAGCGTCCCCAACGCCCTGGAGCAGGCCAAGCAGGCCGCGTGCGCCATCACGGGCCGGCCCGCGCCCGCTGGCGAGACGCCCTGGCAGTGGTCCGACCAGTACGACATCAAGCTTCAGATCGCGGGCTACAACTTCGATTCCGACCAGACTCTCGTGCGCGGCGACCCGGCTTCCGGCAGGTTCGCGATCTTCCACCTCAAGGGCGATCAGGTCCAGGCGGTGGAGGCGGTCAACTCGCCGCCAGAGTTCATGATGGGGCGGCAGCTCATCGGTTCCCGCAGGCCGGTGGACAAGCAGAGACTTGCGGACCCTTCGGTTTCCATGAAAGAGGTCGCCGCGGCATAGATCCGGCGAGGCAAGGAAAGACCAGATGGCCAAGATCACCTTCATTCAGCACGACGGGACCGAGCACGTCCACGAGGGCAAGACCGGCCTGTCGGTCATGGAAGTCGCGGTGAAGAACAACGTGCCAGGGATCGACGCCGACTGCGGCGGCGCCTGCGCGTGCGCGACCTGCCACGTCTATGTGGACGCCGCCTGGCTCGGCAAGACCGGCGAAAAGACGGCCATGGAGGAGTCCATGCTCGACTTCGCCGAGGGCGTGGAGCCCAACAGCCGGCTGTCCTGCCAGATCAAGGTGAGCGACGCCCTCGACGGCCTGGTGGTCCGGCTTCCCGAGAGCCAGCACTAGGCTCTGAACCGGGGAGGCGGCCACGGTGCGGCCTCCCTGTCCAGCCGCTGGCCTCAGAACTCCAGTTCCGGATGCCCCGCCGCGCCTTCCGCTCTTTCCGGAAGGTGGCAGGTGAAGGTCGCCCCGGCGCCGGGCTCGCTTTCCAGGGCGACCCAGCCGCCGTGCAGTTCGACCAGGGCCTTGACCAGGGCCAGGCCAAGGCCCGGTCCGCCGCGTTCGCGCCCGACAAACCGGTCGAAGATGTTGGCCTGAACATGGAAGGGGATGCCCCGTCCGGTGTCGGTGACCTGGATCTGGACCTCGCCCAGGGTGCGCCGGGCGCTGAGGGAGATCCGCCCGCCCCTGGGCGTCTGTCCCAGGGCGTTGAGGATCAGGTGGTCCAGCACCTGGGACAATCGCCGGGTGTCTCCCCGAATGAGGCCGAGGTCATCCGGGCAGAGGGAGGACAGCCGAACCCCGCCCGTCTCGGCGTCCTCGCTCCAGCGAACGGCGGCGGCCTCCAGTAATCGGGCGACGTTCACGTCCTCCAGGTCCAGCGCCATCTCGTCCGCATCGATCTGGGCCATGTCGAGGACGTCGTCGATGGACCGGCCCAACTGCTCCGCCGCCTGCCGGATCGCGCCGGCGTGGCTGAGGGCCCGTCCGGGTAACTGGTCGCCCAGGCCCTCCATCAGCTCTGAGTAGCCGATGATGGTCGTCAGGGGGGTGCGCAGCTCGTAGGAGACGTTGCCGACGAAGTCGCGTTTCAGCCGTTCCGCTTCCGCCAGGGCGGCGCTGCGGTCGGCCAGGGCCCGTTCCAGCCGCCGGGCGTCCGTGACGTCCGTGAAGGCGATCAGGGTCGCGCCGTCGGGAAGAGGGCGGGACTGGTGGGCGACGATCCGTCCATCCGAGGTGCGCACCTCCCCTGAGGCCGGCGCCCGGGCGGCGGGATCGGTGTCGGCCACCCGGCCCTTCATCTCGCGCCAGAACCCCTGATCGTGAAGCCTGGGCAGACACAACTCCACCACGCCCTCGAAATCCTGCATCTCAGTCAGGGCCTGGCGGGGAATGTTCCAGAAGCGTTCGAAGGCCTCATTGTGCAGCCTCAGACGCCCGTCGGCCCCGAACACGGCGACGGCGTCGTTCAGCTTGTCCAGGGTGGCCTGCTGCACCTGGATCAGGCTGTTGTACTGGGCCTTGAGGCGAAGCTCGCCCGTGATGTCCGAGAACAGGAGGACGATGCCCCCCAGGGGGTGGGACTGGCGTACGACCCGGAGGGTGCGGCCATCCGGCAGACTCCAGAGCTCGTCCGGGGCGGAGTCCAGCTGCACGTAGCGCTCCAGCTCGGCGGCCTTCCAGCGGGCGTAGTCCGCCGTCTCCGGCAGGCGGCGGCGTTGGCGCAACCGGTCCAGGACCTCTCCGTGGGTGGGTCGCTCGGCCAGCCAGGCGGGTTCCAGGCCAAAGAGCTCAGCAAAGGCGGTGTTGTGGAAGTCGAGCCGCCGGGACGGAGTGAAGATCGCCACCGCGTCGGCGATGTGGTTGAGGGTCTCATCGTGGGCCTCCACGTTCCGCCGGAGGGCTTCCCGCAGCTCCTCCGCCTCGGTGGCGTCCTCGGTCCAGACGCCGACGCCGCCCCCTTCGAGGGGCCGGGCGGTCACCTTCAGGGCGCGCCGCCGGCCGCCCAGGCTGATCCACCGAATACCTTCGCGGGGTTGGGACAAGGCGGCGGCCTCGATCGCCAGGGCGTCAGCGGCGGGATCCAGGCTCAGGCGTCGCGCGACGGCGGCGGCGATGTCCTCGGCGCCGACAGCCTCCAGCCAGGCGGCGTTGGCCCAGATCGGACGGCCGTCGGCGCCGGCGATCCAGGCCGGGCCGCTGCGGGCGTTCAGGAAGGCGGCGAAGCGTGGGGAGGGGGGAAGGCCCTGGGACCCCGCGGCGGCCGACAGCCTCAGCCAGGCCAGGGCCCCGGCGGCGCGTCCCTCGACGGTCACCACTCCGGAGGCGCCCCGGACCTCGAAGCCGCAGCTCTCGCCCCGCTCGAACAGGGCCCTCAGGCGCAGGGCGTGGTCCGGGTCGGCTCGCATCAGGGCGGCGACCACGGATTGCGGCTCGCCGGCGACCCCCAGGGCCAGGGCGCAGGCCGCCAGGCTCTCGTCGCCCGAGGCGAGGAAGGCCCGGCCGTCCTCAACCGCGAGCAGCGCCGACTCGAAGGCCTCTGCAGACGCCTGGGCCGCCTCGGCGACGGCGCCAAGGGTCTCGACCTCCGCTTCTAGGGCCGCAATGCGCCGGTCGGCGCGTCGGCGGACGTGCAGGGTCCAGACACCCGAGCCCAGCGCCAGAAGAGCGGCGCCAGCGGTGGCGGAAAGGATCAGGGCTTCACCGGTCATGGACGGGACCGCAGGTTTTCGCCCCCATCAGGCGAATCATTCTGGCAACATAGGCCGAAGCCCGATTCTCGGCGATGATGCGCCCATGTCCGCCCTGATCTATCCGGTCGCCCATGATGGGGACTCCGCCCTCAGCGCGCCGCTCGGCCATGCCCTTCGCGCCCGGGAGGCCGAAGGCATCGCCGGTGAGGCGGTGATCTTCTGCTCCGAACGGGTTGGCCCGCCCTGCCCGACACGTGAAGCTGCGCAGGATCTCCTGGCCCGACTGAGCGCCGGTGCGGCCCCCCCGCCTGATCGCGCCTTCATCCGGCTGGTGGAGATCTTTGACGGCGCCCGCCCGCCGCCACCCGCCCGGTCCCTTAACGAAGGAGACCGTCGCTGGCCCGCCCCGCCGGCCCCGCCCCGCACGGTGTGGCGGATCCAGGTCGACTTCTGGCGTCCCGCCTCCCGCGCCCCCGCCATTCTCACCGACCAGGCTCGGCATGTCCGCAAGCGCGCCCAGGCCGAACTCTCGGGCGATCACCTGAGCGCCTTCGCCCGGCAACCCCTCCGGCCTGTCCGACCCCAGCAGCCCCTGGACATAGGGCTGTTCGAAATCCGGGCGCCAGAGAATCCCGACCGC
>NZ_JADBZL010000063.1:0-20644 GCF_020402505.1 Phenylobacterium sp.
CCGCGAGGCGTCGCGCCTGGGTAGCTCAGTTGGTAGAGCAGCGGATTGAAAATCCGCGTGTCGCTGGTTCGATTCCGGCCCCAGGCACCACTTCCCTCAGGCGCCCTCCTCCCCAAGACATGATTTCAGGTGCGCTCCGCCGCCAGGGCCCCGGCCCAGGCGCGCACAAGGTCCTGCGCCTCGCCCGATCCGAAGACATAGCGGTCGGGACGGACCAGCGCGGCGGAGACGCCTTCGCCCGCCAGTAGTGAAGCTACCGCCGGTTCGAACCCGGCAAGGCGCGGCGAGTCCAGGGGCAGGTCGATGAGGTCGTCCGGAAGCCCCGCTGGCGGCGGGCCGGGCGTGCGGAAGAGCCAGGCGCCGTGGGGCAGGGCGTCGTCCATCCGCCGGCCGTCGTCGAGGACCGGCTGGGTGAAGGGCCAGCCGGCGGCCGGTGTTCCGGGCAGGATGCAGCCCTCGGTGATCGGCGGGTAGCCCGCCGGCCCGGCGGGGACGTTTCCGGCCGCGCGGTCGGCAAGCATCCGCCGGTCCCGCTCTTCGGCGGCCTGCGGGTCGAGGATGCAGACGGTGCGTCCCATCATCAGGGCCATGCCGATGATGGCCCGGACATTGGGTTCCCGCTCGGGCTGGTAGGTGTCGAGGAGGGCGTCCGGGGACTGGCCGCGGACGACCCGCCCCAGCTTCCAGGCGAGGTTGGCGGCGTCACGCAGGCCCGAGCAGAGGCCCTGGCCGGCGAAGGGGGGCATCTGGTGGGCGGCGTCGCCGGCGAGGAGCAGCCGGCCTTGCCGCCAGCGCCGGGCCACGAGGGCATGGAAGCGGTAGACGGCGGTGCGCTCGATCCGCACTGCGCCCTCCACCTTCCAGGGCTTCAGCAGATCGGCGACGAAGGCGGGATCCTGGGCCTGCTCGGCCGTCTCGCCCGGGCGGAGCATGAATTCCCAGCGGTGGCGGCCCTCGCCCATCAGGGCGCAGGTGGTCGGGCGCGCCGGATCGCAGATCTGGAGGTTCACCCCGGGCAGGCGGGAGGCGTCGTCCACGAGGACGTCCACCACCAGCCAGGGCTCGTCGAAATCGAGGTCGTCGAGGGCGAAGCCGCCCAGGCTGCGGATCGTGCTGCGGGCGCCGTCGCAGCCCACGACCCATTTGGCGAGGAGGCGGCGCGGTCCCTCAGGCGTCTCGAAGTCCGCCAGCACGCCGCCGGGGGTTTCGGCAAGGGCGATCAGGGTCCATTGGCTGCGAAGCTCCACGGATTCCGCCGAGGCCAGCTGGCCCCGCAGGTGCGCCTCCATCGAGGGCTGGTGGATCATCAGGCCCGAGGGCCAGCCCATGCGGGTCCGTCCTGTGTTCGACGGGAAGGACATGAGCACCTCGCCCTTCGCCGTCAGGAAGTCGTAGCGGCTGGAGGTGCGCGAGGTCGCAGCGACGGCGTCGGCGACGCCCAGGCCCTGCAGGAGACGGATGATCTCGTCGTCGATATGGGCGCCGCGGGGCAGGGGATAGATGTCCGCCTCCCGCTCGGCGATGACCGTGCGCACGCCCTCCTTGCCCAGCAGGAGGCCGAGGGCCACGCCCGCGGGGCCTCCGCCGACAACCAGGACGTCGCAGCGCTCCGCCGTGTCCAGGGTCAGCCCTCCGCCACGATGCGGTTCTCGATGGCGCCGAGGCCCTGGATCTCCACGCGGACGACGTCCCCGGGGCGCAGGAACCGGCGCGGGCTCATGGCGGCGCCGACCCCGCCGGGGGTTCCCGTGAAGATGAGGTCGCCGGGTTCGAGCGTCATGGCCTGGGACAGGTGGGCGACCTGGTCGAAGACGTCGAAAACCAGGTGGCGTGTGTTTGAAGACTGACGTTCCTCGCCGTTGACGGTGCAGCGGATGTCGAGGGCGTGGGGGTCCACCTCGTCTCCGGTGGTGATCCAGGGCCCGAAGGGCGCGTGGGTGTCGAAGGACTTGCCGAGGCTCCACTGGGGCGTGGCGTGCTGCCAGGCGCGTTCGGTCACGTCATTGCCCACGCAGTAGCCGAAGATGTGGGCGGCGGCCTCCTCGCGGGCGATATGCTTGCCGCGTCGACCGATCACCGCAACCAGTTCCGCCTCGTAGTCCAGGGTCTGCGAGACCTTCGGCGCCTGGACCGGATCGAAGGGTCCGTTCACCGAGGTCTGGGCCTTGGTGAACCAGACCTGGCGCTCCGGGGTTCCCATGCCGCTCTCGGCGATGTGGTCGGCGTAGTTGAGGCCGATGGCGAAGATCTTCCCGGGCCGGGGGACGGGCGCGAGCAGGCGCACCCCGGACAGGGGGAGGCCGGTTGCGGGGTCGAGGGCGGCCAGCCGCGCCTCGTGTTGCGACCAGTCGGGCAGGTGTCCGGCCAGCGGGCCGTCGAGCCCGGCGTCGATAATGCGGTCGCCCAGCACGATCCCGATGCGGGGCCCGGCGCCGGCGTCGTAGGCGGCGACCTTCATCCGCGGGCTCCCTGGGCCATCATCGGGTGGACGGCGCCCCACTGGACGCCCAGCAGCTCGGCGAAGCTCGCCTTGCCGGGGGCGTCGGAGGCCGTGAACAGGTCGCCGTCGGTCCAGTGCTCCAGCTCGTGGCCCCAGGGGTCCTTCCAGTAATCGAAGACCTGGCTGCCCAGGATGTGACGTCCCACGCCCCAGGCCGCCTGGCGGCCGTCGGACTTGAGGTGGGCGTGCCCGCGCATGAGGTCGTCCAGGTTCTCCACCTCGAAGGCGGCGTGGTTGAACCGGGGGCCGCCCGGACCCTGCAGGAGGAAGAGGGTGTGGTGGTCGGTGGGCGTTGCGCCCCTGTCGCAGCGCAGGAAGGCCCCGATGGCCGCGCCGGGCGCCGCCTCGACCTCATCGCTGGTCAGCAGGCCGAACCGGGACTTGTACCAGGCCTCCGAGGCGCGGAAGTCGCTGACCTCAAGGACGGCGTGGCCCAGGCGCACCACCCTCGACGGACCGGCCTCCACCCGGACCCGGCTGGAGATGCGCGGGCGCGCCGCCGCCGTGTTGCGAACCGCCTCCGGGGCCGGTGATCCGGCCGCCGCCGGGGCCTGGCCGGCCACGACTTCGAGGCGGAAGCCGTCGGGATCGGCAAGGCGGACGACGGACCCGCCCCCGGGGGTGGTCAGCGGCTCCACCGGAACGCCTTCGGCCCGGGCCAGGGCCTCAAGATCCGCAAGGCTCGCCGCCCGGAGGCCGAGGGCGACGAAGCTGGCCGGTCCCTCCTCGGTCATGTGGACGAAGGGCGCACCGCCTGAGCCCCGGCCGTAGAGGGCGCCCTGTCCATCGCGGAAGGGCGTCAGGCCGAAGCTGACGAGGAACCGCTCCATCTCGGCCAGGTCAGGCGCGGTGAACCGGACATGCGAGATGTCCTCGATCCGAACGGTGCTCATCAGGGTCGGTCCTCCGGAGGGCGTGATGCCGCCGGGAGATTTTGACCATCTGGTCATTTCATGCAAGGGACGATCCGGAGGGCGACGGGCCCGGAGTCGGCGGAGTCTCATGACAGGACCGAGCGCACCTGAGGACGCACGCCGCCGGCGCACGCGCCAGGCCTTGATCCGGGCGGGGGAGGTCCTGCTGGCCGAGCGCCCGGTGGACGCCATCGCCGTGGACGACATCGTGCGGCAGGCCGGCGTGGCCAAGGGCTCCTTCTTCAACCACTTCGACGACAAGCCCGCCCTGGCCCGCGCCGTCGCCACCGAGGTCCGCCTCCGGATGGAACAGCGCGTCGGCGTGGTGAACGCCGGTCGGGCCGATCCCGGGGAGAGGCTGGTGCGCGGGGTCTGCGCCTTCATCCAGTACGCCCGGTCCCGTCCCGCCGAGGCGCGGGCCATGCTGAGGAGCCAGGACCGCCCCGTCCCGCCGGATCATCCCCTCAACGCGGGCCTTCGCGCCGACCTCGCGGCCGGCCTGGCCAGCGGGCAGTTCCGGGCTCCGGGCCTGGAGTCCGCCATCCTTGTGGTCAGCGGCGTCTGCCAGATCCTCCTGTCGTCGGTCCTCGACGGCCCCCGCAGCGCCGCGCAGGACCAGGAACTGGCCGCCGAGACCCTTTCGCTGGTGCTCGTGGGGCTGGGCCTGCCGGCCGACGGCGCCGCCCAACGGGCCCGCCAGGCGGCCGGCGAGATCATCGTGGACTCCGCCGGTAGCTGACGTCTGCCGCGTCAGGGCCCGGGAGGAAAGTTCCCCCGCGTCAACCGAGACATGCTAGCGTTTCGCGCCTGGCCTGTTTGCGGCCGCAGAATCTTCCCCGGCTCCAGGTCGCCGCGGAGCCCGGGACCCCAGCCCGGAGTTTCGAATGTCCAGCATCAACGCCCTCCCGCCTCCCGCGCCGCCCTTGGACCGGCGGCTCTTTCTCATCGGCGCGATCGGAATGACAGGAGTCACGGTCGCCGGCTTCGTCGTCCAGCTCTTGGCGGGCCGGTCCAGCTTCAATGCGCCGTTGTGGGTTCACGCCCACGCCGTCGTCTTCATGGGATGGCTGGCCATCTACCTGGCGCAGACGGCTCTGGCGGCGCGGGGCGCAGGGGCCTGGCATCGCCGGCTCGGCTGGCTCGCTATGGCCTGGGTGCCGCTCATGCTCTTCCTGGGCCTGCAGGTGGTCGTGGACATGGTCCGCCGGGGTGAGGCGCCCTTCTTCTTCCGACCGCTCCACTTCCTGGTCCTCGACCCTGCCAGTCTTCTGGCCTTCGCCGGGCTCACTCTCTGGGCCGTTGCACGCCGCCGGAACACCGACTGGCACGCCCGGTTGCACTTTTGCGCCATGGTCGCCCTGCTGGGGCCGGGGATTGGTCGCCTGATCCCGTCTCCCGCCTTCATGCCCTGGGCTTGGGAGGCGACGATCGCGGTCAGCCTGGTCTTCCCGGCGCTGGCGATTCTCGTAGACCGCCGGCGGACCGGCCGGGTGCATCCGGCCTGGTGGAGCGGGCTTGCGGCCCTGGTCCTGATGGTCCTGGTCACCGAAGCCGTCACCTATAGTCCCGCCGGAACGGCGCTTTACAGGGCTGTGACCGCAGGGTCGCCCGGGGCGGCGGTCGCCCCGCTCGCCTTTCCGGCGCCTCCCGGTCCCCCACCGGCCTGAGGATCAGCGCGCGACCCGCTGAATCGGCGGCTCAGCAGGGGTTGGCGACGCCGCCGCAGCCGGCGCCCTGGTCGCCCATCCGCTGCATCTGGTCGGCGTCCTTGCGACGACGCGCCTCCCAGGCTTCGGCGGTGGCGCAGACCTTTCTTCGGAAGTGGGAGCCCATCTGCTGCACCTGCTCGCAGATGAGCTTGGGTTCACCCGTGTTCGGCACGGGCCGGACGGCTGCGGCCTTGGCGGGCCTGTTCTCAGGCGGCCTGGAGCCTGTCGTTTCCGCCGCCTGGGCGGTGAGGGCGAAAAGGGCGAGGCAGGTCATGGCGATCACCCCGTGGGGCGTGTGGTGAAGGTGGGGCATGGGGGACTCCTTCCGGTGCGCCAGTCTGCTCGCAAGGGGCCGGAACCGCAAACGCCTGCAAGGCAGGCGCAGACGACAGGCGGGCGAATCCTGTCGCGGGAATGTCATTTTCCGGGACCTTGGCCCTTCGACATGTCCGGAACCGGGCGTCAAGCCCGTGAATGTCGCCGGAGGCGGGCCCGTGACCCCCTATTCCGCTTGACCCGACAAAAAGGGGTTGCCAAAGGACACCTGCCGCAAGTCTAACTTGTCGGTAAGGTGCAGCAGGTCTCCGGACCGGATGCGCCGCACCCGAATTCAGACGGCGTCGGGACTCCAAAGGGTCCAGGGCGATGTCGGGGGTCGGGGAAGCGAAAGCGGCTCTATCGCCTCGGCGGGAGCGGTTCCGGTTTCCGGAGGCCGGTCCTGAAGGGGCGGCGGGCCATTCAATTGGGGTAGAGACGCTCTCGCGTGACGACCCTTAGGTCCAAACGTGCTAGACCAACCAGGAACTGGCGACAGATGATCGACAACAAGCTCAAGACACCCTTCATCGCTCTTCTCGGCGCCGTGGCGCTGATGGCGAGCGCACCGGCTTTTGCTCAGGCGCCTGCGCCTGCCGCCGAAGCCGCCGCCCCGGCCGCTGCGGCTCCCGCCGACGCCGCCGCCCCCGCCGCGGCTCCGGCAGATCCGGCTGCGGCTCCTGTGGTGGAAGATCCGCCGCAGATCCCGAACGCCGGCAAGCTCACAGTCACGGGCATGTTCATGATGGCCGTGCCCGTCGTGAAGGCGGTGATGATCGGCCTGACCCTCGCCTCGATCTATTCCTGGTTCCTGCTGGTGACCAAGATCATCGAGTTCAATAACCTGAACAAGACCGCCACCGCCTTCATGGAAGCCTTCCGGGGCGCCAAGAACTATTCCGAGGCGGGCCGCCTGGCGGCCTCCGAGGAGTTCGCCGGTAACCCGCTCGCCGACATGGCTTCAGCGGCGGTCCAGGAGGTTGAACTGTCGCGGCAGGCGGGCCTGAATGTTTCGGGCGAGCACCGGGAAACCACCCTGCACCGGGCGGAATCGGCGGTCAGCGCGGTCCAGTCGACCCTCGGCGCGCGCCTGGCCACAGGCATGCAGTTCCTGGCCTCGACGGCGTCGTCCGGTCCGTTTATCGGCCTCTTCGCCACCGTTTACGGCATCATGAACTCCTTCATCGGTATCGCGAACACCAACACCACCAACCTGGCTGTCGTGGCGCCCGGCATCGCCGAAGCTCTTCTGGCCACGGGTATCGGTCTGTTCGCGGCGATCCCGGCGGCGATCTTCTACAACTACTTCCAGACCCGCATCTCGGCGTTTGGCGGTCGTTCGGAGTCCTTCGTCGCTGAACTGATGAACGGCATCTCGCGGCAGCTCGACAAGGGGGCCTGATCCAGATGGGAGCTAAACTCTCAGGTTCTGGGGGTGGCAGGTACGAGGTCGAGCAGAACAGTGAAATCAATGTGACGCCCTTCGTGGACGTCATGCTGGTCCTCCTGATCATCTTCATGGTGGCGGCGCCCATGGCGGCGGTGAACGTGAAGATCGCTCTACCCAACGCGGTTGCAAAACCGGCCACAAATCCCCCCAAGCCGGTCTACATCTCGATCCAGCCAGGGGGTCGTCTCTTCATCGGAGACTACAGCACCGACCTGGCTGAGCTTGGGGACACGCTGCGCATCCAGCTGGGTGACAAGCGAAGCCCCGAGAAGGAGCGGATCTATATCCGCGCCGACAAGGACGTGATGTACGGCGATTTCATGGGCGTCATGAACGCGCTTCAGGACAATGGCTTCTACAGCGTGGCCCTCGTCGGCGAAGACAAGAAGGACTGAGGGGTGGAGCATGGCTGAAGACATCACCCACCCCGTACGGAACCCTTTCGACCTCCCGCCTCCGCAGCGCGGCAGGGGCTACTGGATCGCTGGTCTTGTCGCCCTCGTTCTGCACGTCTTCCTCGGCTTCGTGCTCTGGAAGCAGCGCTTTGAGCTCGAGATTCGGGAGTTCTCGGACGACGTGACGGACGTGGAGATCATCAAGCCGATGGCTCCGCCGCCGCCTCCGCCGCCGCCGCCCCCGAATACGCCGCCGCCGCCGCCGCCCAAGCTGCAGCCGCGTCCGCCTGTCGCGGTGCCGAACGCCCCCACGATCCCGCCCCTGCCGGTCCCGCCGGTGGAGAAGCGGATCGAGGAGCCCCGGCCCCCGGCCCCGGCGCCGGAGCCGCCGCGTCCGTCGGTGATCACCAACCCGGACTGGGCCCGCAGGCCTTCCGGCGAGGACATCGCCCGCTACTACCCCGACCGCGCCCAGCGGATGGAGGTGGAAGGCCGCGTCACCCTGAGCTGCAAGGTCACCGCCAAGGGGCTGCTGGAAGGCTGCTCCGTCGTGTCGGAAGACCCTGCGGACCAGGACTTTGGCTCGGCCGCGATGCGGATGACCCGGTTGTTCAAGATGCGTCCCCAGACCAAGGATGGCGCTCCGGTGGAAGGCGGCACGGTCCGCATTCCGCTGAGGTTCCAGATGCCCAAGGACTGAGGCGCGGCGACAGGTTACGGATGAGCCCCGGGGGTCCGCCTCCGGGGCTTTTTCGTGGGCGGTCTTCCCTTTGTCATTCGGGCCCCAAGCCGCCGCTTGATCGTCGCCCCGCCGACGACTAGAAGCTAGCCTCCGCGATGCGCCGCCTTAGCTCAGTTGGTTAGAGCGCTAGATTGTGGCTCTAGAGGTCCCCCGTTCGAACCGGGGAGGCGGTACCATCGCGGTGTTCCCAGGCTGGCCGGCGGGGCTGGCCACGATCCGGCAAGGCCATGACCGAGGACCCCCCCAAACGCCGGACCCTGAGCCTGAAGCCGGGCGTCCAGGTTACGCGTCCCCTCGGGCCCCAGCCTCTGACCCCTCTGAAGGCGGACCGACCGGCGAGGCCCCCACGCGCGCCCCGGCCCTTCCGCGAGCCCAAGCCCGTCGAACGCCCAGCCCACGGCTGGAAGTGCAAGCCCTGCGGCACCTTCTTCGATCCGCCGGCGGAAGGTCCGGACGAGGAGGTGATCCGCTGCCCCAACTGCAACGCCCGGCTGGGGATCGCCGGTGACTTCCGCCAGACGCCGCCTCCGTCCCGGCTACGCGCCCGTCCCATGCGCCACTAAGGCCTCTCAGGCGCCCGCGGCTCAGCAAGCCCCCTCACCCCGCTTCGCGGGGAGCTCCCCCGCAGGGGAGCAATTGGCTCGGTCATTCCTCCACCTCTTGAGGGGGAGGTGGACCGCGCAGCGGGCCGGAGGGGGACAGCGGCGGCTCAGCAAGCCCCCTCACCCCGCTCCGCGGGGAGCTCCCCCGCAGGGGAGCAATAGCTCTGTAATTCCTCCACCTCTTGAGGGGGAGGTGGACCGCGCAGCGGGCCGGAGGGGGGCAGCGGCGGCTCAGCAAGCCCCCTCGCCGGGCTCCACCCGGAGCTTCGCCGCGGGGGAGCCATCAAGATACTGGAATTGCAATCGTTTCGAGCCGCGTCCTGCGGAACGAGGCGTCTTTGCGCGCTCGCCATGTCGACGGTCGCGACCCTACGATCTGGATGCGCCAGACGCAGATCCGTCCTAGTCTGCGCCAAACCGCGTTTCCCCGAGGTCCGCCATGCCCCTCCGTCGACAGCCCCCCGTCCTGACGACCCTGCGGGAGACGTCTCACCCCTACATGACCGGGGCCTGGACCCCGCTCCACGAGGAGGTCGACCTTCCGGATCCGGAGGTGCTGGAGGGGAGGATCCCCGACGATATCGACGGGGTCTACCTGCGCAACACCGAGAACCCGGTCCACCAGCCCCTCGGCCGCTACCATCCCTTCGATGGCGACGGGATGATCCACCGGATGATCTTCCGCGGCGGGCGGGCCAGCTACGCCAACCGGTTCGTCCGCACCCGAGGTTTCAGGGCCGAGCAGGAGGCCGGAGGCGCCCTCTGGGGCGGCCTTGCCGATCCCGTCCAGCTGGCGAAGCGGCCGGGCTTCGGCGCCCATGGCGCCCTGAAGGACTCCGCATCCACCGACATCGTCGTCCACGCCGGGACCGCCCTGGCGACCTTCTATCAATGCGGCGAGGGCTATCGGCTCGACCCGGTGACCCTCGAGACCCTCGGCGTCGAGGGCTGGACCCCCATCGACGGGATTTCGGCCCACCCCAAGGTGGACGAGCGCACCGGCGAGCTGATGTTCTTCAACTATTCGAAGCACGCCCCCTTCATGCACTACGGCCTGGTGGGACCGGACAACCGCCTGAAGGTGCTTCAGACCATCGACCTGCCGGGACCGCGCCTGCCGCACGACATGGCCTTTACCGAGCGCTTCGTCATCCTGAACGACCTGCCGGTCTTCTGGGACGCCGACCTCCTGGCCCGGGACATCCACGCCGTCCGGCTTCACGAGGGCCTGCCCAGCCGGTTCGCCATCCTGCCGCGGGAGGGCGGCGCGCCGCGCTGGTTCGAAGCGGCGCCGACCTACGTCCTGCACTGGCTCAACGCCTATGAGGACGGCGACGAGGTGGTCCTGGACGGGTACTTCCAGGACGAGCCCATGCCCCCGCCGAGGACCGACGCCCCTCCGGGCTTCGGCCACATGATGGCCTATCTGGACGAGATGAGCTTCCGGCCGCATCTGCACCGCTGGCGCTTCAACCTGCGCGACGGCTCCACCCGGGAGGAGCGACTGGACCCCCGCATCATGGAGTTCGGCATGATCAACGGCCGGCATGCCGGCCGCCCGTATCGCTACGCCTACTCGACCCTGCCCGAGCCGGGCTGGTTCCTGTTCAACGGCTTCGTCAAGTCCGACCTTGAGACCGGCGCCACAACGGAATACCGGCTGCCCTCCGGGGTCTTCGCCAGCGAGGCGCCCTTCGCCCCACGCCGCAACGCCGCCACGGAAGACGATGGCTACCTCGTCAGCTTCCTGATCGACGAGAACCGCAAGACCTCTGAGTGCATCCTGCTGGACGCCCGGCGCATCGAGGACGGCCCGGTGTGCCGGATCGCCCTGCCGCACAAGATCTCGAGCGGAACCCACGCCGTCTGGGCGGGGACCGAGATGATCCCGGACTTCAGCTCCCGCGCTTCGGCGGCATGGGAATGAAGCCGGAAGTCCGGGCCACATAGGCTTCGTAGTCCGGCCGCTTGCGGCGCATGGACCCCTCGGTGGTCGGCACGCCGCTGACGCGGGTCAGCAGGAAGGTCAGCAGGATAGGCCCGACGATCGTCAGGGCGCCGGGCAGTCCCGTTTCGGCGGCGACCAGGTAGATTCCCCACCAGGCGCAGGCGTCGCCGAAGTAGTTGGGGTGGCGGGTATAGCGCCACAGACCCGTGTCCAGCACCTTGCCGGCCTTTGTGGGGTCGGCCTTGAAGCGCTCCAGCTGAGCGTCGCCGATCGTTTCGAAGACTATGCCGAAGATCGCTACGGCCACGCCGGCCCAGGCCAGGGGTCCGAGGGCCGCGGAGGGGGCCAGCTGTCCCACCTGTACCGGAAGGCAGACGATGAACTGCAGAAGGGCCTGCAAGGAGAAGACGTAGATCAGGCTCGCCTTGGCGAAGCTCCATCCCTTTGTCTCCTTGGCGTCCGCCATCATCCGGGAATAGCGGCGGTCCGGACCCTCCCTCCGCCAGCGGCGGATCAGGTGGTAGCCCAGCCTCAGGCCCCAGGCCGCGCCCAGCAGGGTCAGGGCGAGGGCGTGTGGCCCGCGTTCGGACTGGATAAAGGTCAGCACAGCGATGAGCGCCATGCCTGCGCCCCACCAGCTGTCGATGAAGCTTGGGTCCTGCTTGGCGACGGCGTAGCGCCAGAGTCCCAGGAAGACGGCGGCCGAGATCGCCGCATTCACCGCCAGAACCGTTGCAATGTCCATCTTCATCTCCGAGCGCCCGTCGCCAGCGCGCAGAAGACGGGCCGTTAGGGCGTCTGTCAATGCACAGCCTCGCCGCAGTCCCCCTCCGGCCCGGGGCTTGCGCCCCGGTCCACCTCCCCCTCAAGAGGTGGAGGAATTACAAGCACTTAATTGCTCCCCTGCGGGGGAGCTCCCCGCGCAGCGAGGTGAGGGGGCTTGCGGAGGGGCGGCTGTATCCTTGCATTCCCCAGCGGTGCGCGAGGGGCTGGGAGGGCGCGGAGGAGCATGCTACCGCGCCGAGACGCCGACGTCGGGAGAGATGAGCCATGTCCGGGAACCTCTATAGCCTTCTCGCCAGGGGATTTCCTGCGGATCCCACTCGCCACGCCTTCCGTCCGCCAGGATCGTCGGCGGTGTCCTATGGCGAGCTTGAGATCCTTACGGCCCGGGCGGCGGCGGGCCTCAGGGCGCGGGGCGTCGCCCCCGGCGACCGCGTGGCCCTGCAGGTTGAGAAGTCGGTCGACGCCGTGGTGATCTATCTGGCCGCCCTGAAGGTCGGTGCGGTCTTCCTGCCCCTCAACGCCGCCTACACCCCGGTCGAGGTCGACTATTTCCTGAAGGACGCCGAGCCGGCGATCTTCATCCAGGATGCCCAGGCCTTCATGCACGCGGCGCAGGACCTGCCGCCGGACCCCCAGGTGGAGCCCCGCGCGGCGAGCGACCTCGCCGCCATCATCTACACCAGCGGAACCACGGGCCGGTCCAAGGGCGCCATGCTCACCCACGGCGCGCTGGCCGCCAACGCCCTGGCCCTGCACGAGGCCTGGGGCTTCTCGCCGGACGACGTCCTGCTGCACGCCCTGCCCATTTTTCACGTCCACGGCCTGTTCGTAGCCCTGCACTGCGCCTTCCTCTCCGGCTGTCCCATGGTCTGGCTGAACCGCTTCGACGAGGCCGCGGTGCTGGAACGTCTTGCAGACGCGACGGTGATGATGGGGGTGCCCACCTTCTACACGCGCCTGCTCGCCCATCCGGGACTGACCCGGGAGGTCACGGCGCACATGCGCCTGTTCATCAGCGGCTCTGCGCCCCTGCTGGAGAGCGCCTTCGAGGCCTTCGAGGCCCGCACCGGCCACCGGATCCTGGAACGCTACGGCATGAGCGAGGCGGTGATCATCACCACCAACCCCCTGGACGGAGAGCGCAAGCCCGGCTCCGTCGGCTTCCCCCTGCCGGGGGTCGACCTGCGGATCGGCGGCGGCCAGGAGACCGGCGTCATCGAGATCCGGGGCCCCAGCGTCTTTTCCGGCTACTGGCGCATGCCGGAGAAGACCGCAGAAGACTTCACTCCGGACGGCTACTTCATCACGGGTGATGTGGGTCGGCTGGACGCCGACGGTCGGCTCTGGATTTCTGGCCGCGCCAAGGACCTGATCATCTCGGGCGGATACAACGTCTATCCGAAGGAGGTGGAGCTTCTGCTGGACGAGCAGCCTGGCGTCCGCGAGAGCGCGGTCATCGGGGTCCCGCATCCGGACTTCGGCGAGGGCGTCGTGGCGGTGGTCGAGGGGCGGGGGGACGAGGCGGCCCTGATCGCCGCCCTGCGCAGCCGCCTCGCCGGGTACAAGAC
Source organism: Phenylobacterium sp. (assembly GCF_020402505.1). GTDB lineage: Bacteria > Pseudomonadota > Alphaproteobacteria > Caulobacterales > Caulobacteraceae > Phenylobacterium. The sequence continues at coordinate 12,930 of NZ_JADBZL010000063.1, forward strand.
GCCCAAGCGCGTGGTCTTCGTGGACGCTTTGCCCAGGAACGCCATGGGAAAGATCCAGAAGGCGCTGCTGAGACAGACCTACGCCGATCTCTTCAGATGATCACAACCCGGTGAGGTCGGATTGACCTGTCCCGGCGACTGTGGACTTATTGGTTAAGGAAAGTTCACCTTTGCGGGGGCAGGCGAATGGGTGCGGATTTTCTGGTCCTGATCATCCAGGTGATCGGCGGGATCGTCGGGGGCTGCATGGCTTCCCAGCTGTTCCGGTCCTCTGACACCGGCCCCTTCCCCACGGCCATTCTGGGCGCCCTGGGCGGGGTCAGTGGCGCTGGCCTCGTGGCGGCCGCCTCGCCGGGCCTCGCCATCCTGCCCGGCCTTTCCGGCGCGCTCTTCGCCGCCATGCTGGCCGGGGGCCTGTCCGCAGGGCTCGGCGGCCTTGCCTTCAATGCCCTGCGCCGACGCGCCTGATCTCCGGCCTCAGCTGTTTCCGTAACTCACCGCCATGCCGGCGCGGACGTCCTGCTGGACGCCGTATTGCGGGAACGGGTAGCGGAACCCGTTCCGCGCCAGGGCCTTCATGCCGGCCAGGGCCTTGAACAGGTGCTCAGGCGGCGTCGCCATCAGCATTTCGTCGTCCAGGACCCCGCCATAGCGCCGCTCGGCGAAGCAGGGGATGGACAGGCTCGGCGTCCGCGTCGTCAGGGCCCGGCCCCAGGAGTCGGCGCAGGCGGACTCCCCCACCACGCCCCAGTCGAAGCGCTTGTAGCCTGACCACTGCAGGCCGTTGATGAAGTACATCATGGCCCCGGGTGTGGCGTAGAAGAGGGCGATGTCGGGTTCGCCGAGTCTGCCGCTGGCCAGGGGCGAGACCGCCAGGGCCTCGAACTGGCCGTCCGGGACGCAGTGCATGGCCGCCTGGTGCGCCGCCGCGCCGGCCTCGTCCTCGAACCAGACCCCCTTCATGTGCCGGCCTGAACGCCAGTCGTCGGTCTTGGCGCCGCCCAGGCCCACCACGGCGCGGCACTGTGCGCCCACCAGGTCCTCGGCGGTGACGCCCACCGTCCAGCCCAGGCGCGAGGCCTGGCCCACCACCTGGTCCAGGGTGTGGACGGCGCTGGGCCGGCGAATCCGGGGGATGGCCTCCATGTCCTCCCTTCGCTCGAACATCTTCATGGCGAAGGGAATGGAGCGCAGGCGCAGGGTCTGCTCGAGCTCCGCCGACAGGGCGGCCCAGTCCGTGGCCTTGGCGGTGGGCGTGGTGGTGTCGGTCATGGCGGGGCCTCCTCCCAGAAGTCTTCCCCCATCCTTCACCGCCCGGCGCGTGGAGGGAAGGGGGGTCCGGGTTTATCCCGGGATTGCCGCCGGACGGGCGCGCCGCGTACCCTCATCGTGCACGAGGGGTCGGGGGGCTCGCCGTCCGACCCGGGAGTCCAGGCATGAAGCTGCACGCCGTCCTCGCCGCCCTCGCCTTGGCGTCAGGGCTGACGGCCGCCGCCGCCGCGGCGCCGCCCCCCGACCTCGCCCTCTCCGCCGCCGACCGCGCCGCCCTTTCTGCAGCCTTTGAGCGGGCAGGGCGGACCCCGCCTGGGCCCGAGGCCAGTGACGCGCAGGTCTGGGAGGCGACCGAGCGCCTGGCGCAGGCCGAGCTTGGGCTTCGCCTGCGGCCCGCCGACCTCGATCCGCTTTGGGCCCAGGCGCCCGCGGCCCGGTCCCCGCAGCGCGAGATGGCCAGCGCCTACGCCTCGGGGGGGCTGGCGGCCTGGGCGGCCAACCTGTCCCCGGAGGCTGAGGTCTATGCGGCCCTGGCCCGGGCGCGGCTCCGCTACGCCGCGATCGTCGACAGCGGCGGATGGCCGGATCTGCCTTCGGACCTGCGGCTTCGCCTGGGGCGCGCCGGCCCCGGCGTCCTGGCCCTGCGCCAGCGGCTGGCGGCGGAGGACGCCGGGCCGCCCGGGCCCGACCAACCGGAGGTCTTCGATCGGCCCCTGAAGCAGTCTCTGGTCGCCTGGCAGGCGCGGAACGGGCTGGAGGCCGACGGGGTGCTCGGGCCCGCGACCCTGGCGCGTCTCAATGTCCCCGCCGCGACCCGGCTCGCCCAGGTGGAGGCCAACCTGGAGCGCTGGCGCTGGCTGCCCCGGACCCTCCCGGCGGATCGGCTGGAGATCGACACGGGCGGCGCCGAGGGCGCCCTCTACCGGGAGGGTCGCCGTGTGCGCACCTTCCGGGTGATCGTCGGGGCGGTGCGCGATCCCACACCGCTCTTCCTGTCCGAGATCAACGGCGTGGTCCTGAATCCGCCCTGGAATGTGCCCGACCGCATCGCCCGGGAGGAGATCCTGCCCAAGGCGGCCCTGGACCCCGGCTATCTCGAGCGGAACGGCTTTGTTCAGCTCGACGGCCGCCTGCAGCAGGCGCCGGGTCCCCGAAGCGCCCTTGGCCTGGTCAAGTTCGACCTGATCAGCCCCTTCGGCGTCTACCTGCATGACACGCCCGGCCGCGAAGCCTTCCGGCTGCGGGAGCGCCACCTCAGCCATGGCTGCATGAGGGTGGAGCAGCCCCTGGTGCTGGCCGACCTCCTCCTGGCTCCCCAGGGCCGGGGCGGGAGCCGGCTGACGGCGGACCTCGCTGCGGGCCGCACCCAGCGCATCGCCCTGAGCCGCCCCCTCGCCCTGGTGGTGGTCCACTGGACCGTCCGCGTCGCCCCGGACGGCCAGGTGGGTTTCCTCGACGACGTCTACGGCTGGGACGCCCGACTGGCCCTGGCCCTGTCAGGAATGTGATCCGCTTCGCACTTGCCAGGCGCAGGCGGGGCGGGCAGACAGGCGCCGGGGCGCAGAGGAGACCTGTCCATGATCGGACGCCGCCGCCTGCTGGCTGGAGCCCTGGGGCTCGCCGCACCCTCCCTCATCGCCGGGGGCGCCTCGGCCGCCGCACCCCGTCGGCTCTCCCTGCTGAACCTGCATACCGGAGAAAAGCTGGCCGCCACCTATTTCGAGGCCGGGCGCTACCTCCCGGACGCTCTGGCGGCCCTCAATCACGTCCTGCGGGATCATCGCACCGGGGAGGCGCACGCCATGGCGCCGGGCCTGCTCGATCTGGTGGCCGTGCTCGCCGGGCGGTTCGGAGCCTCCGACTCCGTCCAGGTCATCTCGGGGTACCGTTCGCCGGCCTCGAACGCCGCCCTTCACGCCCGCTCCGGCGGCGTGGCGACCCGTAGCCTGCACATGCAGGGCATGGCGATGGACATCCGGATTCCTGGCGTCGCCCTGGCCAGTCTTCGCGACGCCGCCCTCGCGCTGGGCCGCGGCGGGGTCGGTTTCTATCCGGCCTCGGACTTCGTTCACGTGGATGTCGGCCGCGTCCGGCGGTGGTGACAGTCCGGTTCGGCGAAGCGGCCTGATCTGGATCCGTAAGCCCTCTCCGGAACGGGGCGTCGGCCCTCCGGACATCGTAACGTCAGATCCGGACGTACCCGCCGAACGGATGTAAAACAGAACATCTTGCGAACAGAGAACAAACCGGGTACCGCTATGGACATCGGCGACGGCGTCGATGGGCGGCCCCGGGCCGCGGAATCATGGGATAAGGACCCCGGATCATGACCAATCAGGCGGCGTTGAGGCTCGTGGTGAAAGAAGACGGTGAGAAGCAGCGGGCGCTCGAGGCGGCGCTGACCCAGATTGACCGGGCCTTCGGCAAGGGCGCCGTCATGAAGCTCGGCGACAAGGCCGCCATGGAGGTGGAGGCCGTGTCCACCGGCTCCCTCGGCCTGGACATCGCCCTCGGCATCGGCGGCCTGCCCAAGGGGCGGATCATCGAGATCTACGGCCCGGAAAGTTCCGGCAAGACGACCCTCGCCCTGCACGTGGTGGCCGAGGTCCAGAAGGCCGGCGGCGCCGCCGCCTTCGTCGACGCCGAGCACGCGCTGGATCCGGCCTACGCCCGCAAGCTGGGGGTCAACCTGGATGAACTCCTCGTCGCCCAGCCGGATACCGGCGAGCAGGCCCTGGAGATCACCGACACCCTGGTGCGCTCCAACGCCATCGACGTGATCGTGATCGACTCGGTGGCGGCCCTGACGCCCCGGGCCGAGATCGAGGGCGAGATGGGCGATTCCCTGCCCGGCCTCCAGGCCCGCCTGATGAGCCAGGCCCTGCGCAAGCTCACGGCCTCGGTCTCCAAGGCCAAGACCATGATCATCTTCATCAACCAGATCCGGATGAAGATCGGCGTCATGTACGGCTCGCCTGAAACGACCACGGGCGGAAACGCCCTGAAGTTCTACGCCTCCGTCCGCCTCGACATCCGCCGCACCGGCTCGGTGAAGGCCCGGGACGAGATCGTCGGCAACAATGTCCGCGTGAAGGTGGTCAAGAACAAGGTGGCCCCGCCTTTCCGCGAGGTCGAGTTCGACATCATGTACGGCGAGGGCATCTCCAAGTTGGGCGAGATCATCGACCTGGGCGTCAAGGCCGGGGTCATCGAGAAGTCCGGCTCCTGGTTCTCCTGGAACAGCCAGCGCATTGGCCAGGGCCGCGACAATGTCCGTGAGTTCCTGCGCGCCAACCCCGACATCGCCGCCCAGATCGAAGCCCAGGTGCGCGGCGCCCGGGAGGTCATCGAGGAAGAACTTCTGGTCGGTCCCACCGCCGAGGACGACGCCGAGTAATCCCTGACATGGGGGCGGGACCCTGGCGTCACGGCCGGGTTCCCGCACCTTGCGGGTCGGCGGCGTGCGGCCTTGCGCTTGGCGCGGCCGTTCAAGTCCCGTAAACCGTCTGGCTTCCGCGGTGCAGCAAGGGTTGGGTCCCCCAGCTCCTGACCACCGCTCCGACAGTCCAGAAGCCGCGCCATGCCCAGTCTGAACGACATCCGCTCGACCTTCCTGAGCTACTTCCAGGCGAACGATCACCTGGTCATCCCCTCGGCGCCCCTGGTGCCGCAGAACGACCCGACCCTGTTGTTCGTCAACGCTGGCATGGTGCCGTTCAAGAACTACTTCACGGGCGCCGAGACCCCGCCGACCCTGCGCGCCGCCTCCTCCCAGAAGTCGGTGCGCGCCGGCGGCAAGCACAACGACCTCGACAATGTGGGCTACACCGCCCGCCACCACACCTTCTTCGAGATGCTGGGGAACTTCTCCTTCGGCGACTATTTCAAGGAAGGCGCCATAGAGCTGGCCTGGGGCCTTCTGACCCGCAACTTCGGCATCCCCGCCGAGAAGCTGTGCGTCACGGTCTACCACACCGACGACGAGGCGGCGGACCTCTGGAAGCGGATCGCCGGCCTGCCGGACCACAGGATCATCCGCATCGCCACCAGCGACAACTTCTGGTCGATGGGCGACACTGGCCCCTGCGGGCCCTGCTCGGAGATCTTCTACGACCACGGCGAACACATCCCCGGCGGCCCGCCCGGCAGCCCGGACGAGGACGGCGACCGGTTCGTCGAGATTTGGAACCTCGTCTTCATGCAGTTCGAGCAGTTCGCGGACGGGACCCGAAAGCCCCTGCCCAAGCCGCAGATCGACACCGGCATGGGCCTGGAGCGCATCACCGCCGTCCTGCAAGGCGTGCACGACAACTATGACACCGACCTCTTCCGCACCCTGATCGCGGCCTCCCAGGGCTTTGTGGGAGCCGATGGCGAGCCGGCCTCCCACCGGGTGATCGCCGACCACTTGCGTTCCTCCAGCTTCCTGATCGCCGACGGCGTCTCGCCCTCCAACGAGGGTCGGGGCTATGTCCTGCGGCGGATCATGCGCCGGGCCATGCGGCACGCCCACCTGCTGGGCGCCCAGGAGCCCCTGATGCACCGGCTGGCGCCGACCCTCATCTCGGAGATGGGCGAGGCCTATCCCGAGCTGCGCCGCGCCCAGCCCATGATCGTGGAGACCCTGCGCCAGGAGGAGGAGCGCTTCCGGCGTACCCTCGGCCGCGGCATGGCCCTGCTGGAGGAGGCGACCACCGGCCTGGGCGAGGGCGACCGCCTGCCCGGAGAGGTGGCCTTCCGCCTCTACGACACCTACGGCTTTCCGCTCGACCTGACCCAGGACGCCCTGCGCGCCCGGGGCGTGGCGGTGGACCTCGACGGCTTCCAGGACGCCATGCGCCGCCAGCGCGAAATGGCCCGCGAGGCCTGGACCGGCTCCGGCCAGGCCGCCGCGGCGGCCGAATGGTTCGCCATCCGCGAGCGCCTCGGCGCCACCGAGTTCCTGGGCTATGACCGCACCGAGGCCGAGGGCGAGCTGGTCAGCCTGGTCCGGGGCGGGGACGAGACGCCCTCCGCAGGCGCCGGCGAGACCGTCTTCGCCGTCTTTGACTGCACCCCCTTCTACGCCGAGGGCGGCGGCCAGGCGGGGGATGTGGGCGTGGCGACCTGGCCCGGCGGGCGTGGACGCGTGCTCGACACCCAGAAGCAGGCGGGCGACCTTTTCGTTCATGAAATCGAGATCCTGGAGGGTGAACTTCAAGTTGGCCACAGGATCCGGCTGGCCGTGGACGCCGACCTGCGTCGCACCACCAAGGCCAACCATTCGGCCGCCCACCTCCTCCACGCGGCCCTGCGCCACGTGCTCGGACCCCACGTCGCCCAGAAGGGACAGATGGTGGACGGCGAGCGCGTCCGCTTCGACTTCAGCCATGGCGGGCCGGTGACCCTGGCCGAGATCGAGGCCATCGAGGCTGAGGTCAACGCCGTGATCCGCCAGAACCGCTCGGCCCTGACCGAGGAAATGGCGCCGGAGGCGGCCATCGCCGCCGGGGCCGTCGCCCTCTTCGGCGAGAAGTACGGGGAGTCCGTCCGGGTCCTCACCCTGGGCGAGGCCCTGGAGGGCGAGGGCGCCTACTCCGTGGAGCTCTGCGGCGGCACCCACGTGGACCGGACGGGGGACATCGCCCTGTTCAAAATCGTCTCCGAGGGCGGGGTCGCCGCCGGCGTCCGCCGGATCGAGGGGCTGACCGGAGAGGCGGCGCGCCGCTGGCTGGTCGAGCAGGCCGCCGTGGCCCGCAGCCTGTCGGAGCAGTTCCGCACGCCGGTGTCCGAGGTCCTGTCCCGCGTCGAGGCGCTGGAAGCCCAGCGCCGGAAGCTCGAGAAGGAACTGGCCGAGGCCCGGCGCCAGCTGGCCATGGGCGGCGGCGCCGCCGCGGCCGGCGGTCCCGAGGAGGTCGGCGGCGTCAAGCTCCTGGCCCGGGTCATGGACGGCGTCGGCGGGAAGGACCTGAGGCCCATCGCCGAGGAGTTCAAGAAGCAGGTCCCTGACGGGGTCATCGCCCTCGTGGGCACGGCCGACGGCAAGGCCGCCGTGACGGTGGCGGTCACCGGCGCGGCGGCCCAGAAGCTGAGCGCCGTGGACCTGGCAAGGGCCGCGGTCCAGGCCCTTGGCGGGCAGGGCGCAGGAGGGCGTCCGGACTTCGCCCAGGGCGGTGCGCCGGACGCCGCGCGGGCCGAGGAGGGGCTGGCCGCCGTGCGGGCCCTGCTGGCAGGCTGAGGCGACGCGCCGGGCCTTGCCTCGCGCGCCTTCCGGGGCGAGGTTTCGGGCATGACTTGAACCATAATCAAGGTCCGGGAGGCCGCCCCATGTCTCAGCCCGTTATCAATCCCAATGGGACCCTCAAGGGAAAGGTCGCCGTCGTGACCGGCGCCAGCCGGGGCATCGGCGAGGCCATCTGCGCCCGCCTGGCCATGGAAGGGGCCCGCGTCGTGGCCTCCGCCCG
>NZ_JADBZL010000064.1:0-4281 GCF_020402505.1 Phenylobacterium sp.
CCACGCCGGAGGTTATCGCCGAGATCGTACCGGACATCATCCGTAACTTCCCCTGGCCCAAGTCCATGACCTGGGGAACCGGGACCCTCCGCTGGGTCCGGCCCCTCAGGCATGTGCTCTGCCTGTTCGCCGCCGCGCCCGTCTCGTTCGAGGTCGATGGGGTCCAGACCGTGGATTTCGCGGTCGGACATCGGTTCATGGGCTCGAACCGGCCCTTCCGGGTCAAGAGCTTCGCCTCCTACCGTTCGGGGCTGGAGAAGCGGTTCGTCCTGCTCGACGCCGAGGAGCGCAAGTTGCGCATCCTCGCCGAAGCCCGCCGCCTGTGCGCGGACCGGGGGCTGGAGCTGGTCGAGGACGTTGGGCTCCTGGACGAGGTCGCAGGCCTTGCAGAGTGGCCGGTTCCCATTCTCGGCGACATGGATCCGGACTTCCTGGCGCTGCCGCCGGAAGTGATCCGCACCTCCATGCGCAATCACCAGAAGTACTTCGCCGTGAGAGATCCTGCCACAGGCGGCCTGGCGCCGCACTTCGTCACGGTGTCCAACATCGCCGCTCCTGATGGCGGGGCGGTCATCGCCGCCGGCAACGCCAAGGTGTTGTCCGCCCGCCTGTCAGACGCCCGGTTCTTCTGGGATGAGGACCGCAAGGTCACCCTCGAGTCCCGGCTGGAGAAGCTGAAGTCGGTGACCTTCCACGCTCGCCTCGGCACACTCGCTGAACGGGTCGAGCGGCTGGAGCACCTCGCCAGCGCGCTTTCGGTCCGAGTGGGCGCCGATCCGGCCAAGGCCGCCCTGGCGGCGCGCCTGTGCAAGGCGGACCTGACCACCGGCATGGTGGGCGAGTTCCCCGAACTCCAGGGCCTGATGGGCGGCTACTACGCCCTCGAGGAGAAGCTGACCCCGGTCACAGCCGAGGCGATCCGCGACCACTACCGGCCCATCGGCCCGTCCGACGAGGTCCCGGATCGTCCTGTGACGATGGCCGTGGCCCTTGCGGAAAAGCTCGACACCCTGGCGGCCTTCTTCGCCATCAACGAGAAACCGACAGGGTCGCGTGACCCCTACGCCCTGCGCCGGGCGGCCCTGGGCGTGATCCGTATTCTCCTGACCTCGGAGGTCCGGGCGCCGGTGCGCGAACTCGTCGCAGACTGGTATCGGTCTCTCCGCTGCTTCATCGATCCGGGCCGGGCCCTCTACGCTTCCTCGCGCCGGACCACCGGCTACCTCGGCCCGCGCCCCCGGGCGGACTCAGAGGTCCTCCAGACCTATGTGGAAGAGTTCGAGGCCGCCCTCCTGGAGGCCGAGCCCATGGTCGTGGCCATCGATGCGGATTTCGACATCCGGTTTGATCGCAGCGCCTCCGCCGGCGAGGCGCCGGAGGGCGAGATCCTCTATCGCTTCCGTCCCTATCCCGAGGTCGCCGATGAGGTGCTGGCCTTCCTCGCCGAACGACTCAAGGTCTCGTTGAGGGAGCAGGGCCGGCGGCACGACCTGGTGGACGCCGTCTTCGCCTTGGGGGACGACGACCTTGTCCGGATCAACGCCCGGGTGGAGGCCCTGTCGCACTTCCTGACCGACGAGGATGGCGCCAATCTGCTCGCGGGCTACCGCCGTGCGACGAACATCCTCCGCGCCGAGGAGAAGAAGGGCCCGCTGCCGTCGGGTCCCGCAGAGATCCTGCCCGGCGCGCCGCAAGAGGAGATCGCTCTCGTGGCGGCCGTGGCCGAGGCCATACCGCGGGTGACGACCCTGACTGACGCTGAAGACTTCGCCGGGGCGATGCGGGCTCTGGCGGCCCTTCGCGGCCCCGTCGACGCCTTCTTCGAGAAGGTTCTGGTCAATGCGGAGGACCCGCAGGCCCGGGACAACCGCCTTAGGCTTCTGGCGCAGGTCCGCGCCGCCATGTCCGAAGTCGCCGACTTCGGGCAGGTCAACGGCTAGGAAGGGACGGCCAATGCCCGGTCAGACACGATGGGTCTATGCCTTCGGAGGCGGTTCGGCGGATGGGGACGCGTCCATGCGCAACCTGCTCGGCGGCAAGGGCGCCAACCTGGCGGAGATGTCGGCGCTCGGTCTTCCCGTCCCGCCCGGATTCACGATCACCACTGAGGCCTGCAACTACTTCTACGCCCATGAGCGGGCCTATCCGGACAGTCTTGCGGACCAGGTCGAGGCCGCGCTCGGCGCCGTCGAGGCCCTGACCGGCAAGCGGTTCGGCGATCCCTCCGCCCCCTTGCTGGTCTCGGTCCGGTCCGGCGGCCGGGCGTCCATGCCGGGCATGATGGACACGGTGCTGAACCTGGGCCTGAATGACGCCACCGCCGAGGGCCTTGCCGCCCTGGCCGGGGATCGTCGCTTCGCCCTCGATTCCTACCGGCGCTTCATCCAGATGTACTCCAACGTCGTGCTGGGCCTGGATCATCACCTGTTCGAGGAGATTCTCGACAATCATAAGGACCGGCTCGACGTCACCGTCGATACAGCCTTGACGGCCGAGGACTGGGAGAAGGTGGTCGCCGACTACAAGGCCGCCGTCGAAGAGGAGCTCGGCGAGCCCTTCCCGCAGGATCCCAAGGCCCAGCTCTGGGGCGCAGTCGGCGCCGTCTTCGCCAGCTGGATGAACGAGCGCGCCAAGTTCTACCGCCGCATGCACGACATCCCGGAGAGCTGGGGAACGGCCGTCAACATCCAGGCCATGGTGTTCGGCAACATGGGCGACTCCTCCGCGACCGGGGTGGCCTTCACCCGCAACCCCTCGACGGGAGAGAATCGTCTTTATGGGGAATTCCTGATCAACGCCCAGGGTGAAGACGTGGTGGCTGGCATCCGGACCCCGCAGGCCCTGACCCGGGCGGCCCGCGAGGAGATGGGAGACCGCGCGCTTTCCATGGAGGAGGCCCTTCCGGATGTCTTCGCCCAGTTCCGGGCGGTGGTGGAGCGGCTCGAGCGGCACTACCGCGACATGCAGGACGTGGAGTTCACGGTCGAGCAGGGTCGGCTCTACATGCTGCAGACCCGCAACGGGAAGCGCACCGCCAAGGCCGCCCTCAAGATGTCGGTCGACATGGCATCAGAGGGCCTGATCAGCCGGGAGGAAGCGGTCATGCGGGTCGATCCGGCCAGCCTCGACCAGCTCCTGCACCCCACCATCGACCCCGCCAGCCCCCGCGACGTCGTCGCGACCGGCCTGCCCGCCTCTCCGGGGGCGGCCACGGGGGTGGTCGTCTTCGACGCGGACGAGGCCCAGCGTCGGGGCGGGGCGGGCGAGGCGGTGATCCTGGTCCGCGAGGAAACCAGCCCCGAGGACATCCACGGCATGCACGCCGCCCGGGGCATTGTCACCGCCCGGGGCGGGATGACCAGCCACGCCGCCGTGGTCGCCCGAGGGATGGGTCGCCCCTGCGTCTCGGGCGCCGGCGACATCCGGATCGACGAGAAGGCCGGTGTCTTCCACGTCCGCGGCCGCAGCATCCGGGCCGGAGAGGTCGTGACGGTTGACGGCAGTCGCGGCGATGTCCTGGCTGGCGCGGTGCAGATGATCGAGCCGGAGCTCACCGGCGACTTCGCCACCCTGATGGGCTGGGCCGACAGCTTCCGGCGCCTGCGGGTGCGGGCCAATGCGGAGACGCCGCTGGACGCGCGCACCGCCCGCCAGTTCGGGGCTGAAGGCATTGGCCTGTGCCGCACCGAGCACATGTTCTTTGACGAGCAGCGTATCCAGGCCGTCCGGGAGATGATCCTGGCTGACGACGAGGCTGGTCGCCGGGCGGCGCTTGCGAAGATCCTGCCTATGCAGAGGGCCGACTTCGTCGAGATCTTCGACATCATGGAAGGGCTGCCGGTCACCATCCGGCTCCTGGATCCGCCGCTTCACGAGTTCCTGCCCCAGACCGAGGATGACGTGCGGGCCGTGGCGGAGGCCGGCGGGCTGGACGCGGACAAGCTGTGGCGCCGGGTGCGCGAGCTGCATGAGAGCAACCCCATGCTGGGTCACCGGGGTTGCCGCCTTGGGATCTCCTACCCCGAGATCTACGAGATGCAGGTTCGGGCTATATTCGAGGCGGCCTGCGAGATCGCCGGGGCAGGACGCACGGCGCCTATCATGGAGATCATGCATCCCCTGGTCGCCAAGGGCGAAGAGATGCGGTTCCTGAAGACCCTCACCGACCGGGTGGCCAGGGCGGTCCTGACCGAGCGGGGGCTCTCCCTGGAGTACCAGGTCGGCACCATGGTCGAGCTGCCCCGCGCCGCCCTTCGCGCCGCAGACCTCGCCGAGTCCGCC
>NZ_JADBZL010000065.1:0-3525 GCF_020402505.1 Phenylobacterium sp.
CGCCGAGCCGAAGAAGTCCGGCAAGGCGAAGGAGGCGGCGCGGTGATCGGGCGGGGTTCGAAGGCCGGCGTGAGCCGGATCGGTCTGGAGGCTTAGGGGCGTATCGTGGTCGGCATTCTCGAAGACAAGGACCGGATCTTCACCAACCTCTACGGTCGCCATGACTGGGGCCTGGAGGGGGCGAAGCGGCGCGGCGCCTGGAATGGCGTGCGGCTCATGCTCGAGCAGAGCCCCGAGTGGGTCTGCGACCAGATCAAGGCCTCAGGCCTGCGCGGCCGGGGCGGGGCGGGCTTCTCCACCGGTCTGAAGTGGACCTTCATGCCCAAGGCCGAGAGCGAGCGCCCTCACTACCTCGTCATCAACGCCGACGAGTCCGAGCCGGGCACCTGCAAGGATCGCGAGATCCTGCGAAACGACCCGCACCTCCTGATCGAGGGCGCCCTGATCGCCAGTTACGCCATCCGCGCGCACACCTGCTACATCTACATCCGCGGCGAGTACGTGCATGAGCGCGAGCGCCTGGAGGCCGCCATCAGGCAGGCCTACGAGGCCAGGCTGATCGGCAAGGGCAACGTCCACGGCTGGGACTTCGACCTCTTCGTCACCCACGGCGGCGGCGCCTATATCTGCGGTGACGAGACCGCCCTGATGGAGAGCCTTGAGGGCAAGAAGGGCCAGCCGCGCCTGAAGCCGCCCTTCCCGGCGGGGGCGGGCATCTATGGCTGCCCGACCACGATCAACAACGTCGAGTCGATTGCGGTGGTGGGAACCATCCTGCGTCGCGGCGCATCCTGGTTTGCGGGCTTCGGCCGGCCCAACAATACGGGCACCAAGCTGATGGCCATCTCCGGCCACGTGAACAAGCCCTGCGTGGTCGAGGAGACCATGTCCATCCCCCTCAAGCAGCTGCTCGAGGACCACTGCGGCGGCGTCCGCGGCGGCTGGGGCAACCTCAAGGCGGTGATCCCGGGCGGCTCCTCGGTGCGCATGATCCCGGCCCACGAGGCCGAGACGGCTCTGATGGATTTCGACTCCCTGTCGGCCCTCAAGTCGGGCCTTGGCACGGCGGCGGTGATCGTCATGGACCAGTCCACAGACATCGTCCGCGCCATCGCCCGACTGTCCTACTTCTACAAGCACGAGAGCTGCGGCCAGTGCACGCCCTGCCGCGAGGGCACGGGCTGGATGTGGCGGGTCATGGAGCGCATGGCCACCGGCGAGGCGGAGATGAAGGAGATCGACATGCTCCTCGACGTCGCCAGCCAGATCGAGGGGCACACCATCTGCGGCCTCGGCGACGCCGCCGCCTGGCCGATCCAGGGCCTGTTCCGTCACTTCCGCCACGAGGTCGAGGAGCGGATCACCAACTACCGTGCGGGCAAGCCGCACGTGCAGGGCGCCTCCCTGCAGGCGGCGGAGTAATCGGATGCCCAAAGCCAAGGTCAACGGCGTCGAGGTCGAGTTCGAGCCCGGCATGACGGTCCTGCAGGTGGCGGAGCTGGCCGGGGAGGAGATTCCGCGCTTCTGCTATCACGAGCGCCTGTCCATCGCGGGCAACTGCCGGATGTGCCTGGTCGAGGTAAAGCCCGGCCCGCCCAAGCCGCAGGCCTCCTGCGCCCTGCCGGCCGCGGACAACCAGGAGATCTTCACCAACACCCCGATGGTGAAGAAGGCCCGCGAGGGGGTGATGGAGTTCCTCCTCATCAACCACCCCCTGGACTGCCCGATCTGCGACCAGGGCGGGGAGTGCGACCTGCAGGACCAGGCCATGGGCTATGGCCGCGACGACAGCCGCTTTGCGCTGAACAAGCGGGCCGTCGAGGAAAAGGCCATGGGTCCCCTGATCAATACGGTCATGACCCGGTGCATCCAGTGCACCCGCTGCGTGCGCTTCATCACCGAGGTCGCCGGGGTTCCGGAGATCGGCCTCATCTCGCGCGGCGAAGATGTTGAAATCACGACCTATCTGGGCAGCGCCGTCACGTCGGAGCTGTCCGGCAACGTCATCGACCTCTGCCCGGTCGGCGCCCTGACCTCCAAGCCCTACGCCTTCAACGCCCGCCCCTGGGAGCTGAAGAAGACCGAGACCGTCGATGTCATGGACGCCATGGGCGCGGCCATCCGCGTCGACAGCCGCGGCCCGGCGGTCCTTCGAGTGCTTCCGCGGATCAATGACGAGATCAACGAGGAGTGGATCTCCGACAAGACCCGGTTCGCCGTCGACGGCCTGTCTCGCCAGCGCCTGGACACCCCCTACATCCGCGAGAAAGGCCGCCTGCGGCCCGCGACCTGGGCTGAGGCCCTGTCCCTGGCCGCTGACCGCCTGTCCGCCGCCGCGCCCGCCAGGATCGGCGCCATCGCCGGCGACCTGCAGGACGCCGAGTCCCTGAAGGCGACGCTCGACCTCTTCCGGGCCCTGGGCTCCGCCAACACCGACTGCCGCCAGGATGGCATGGCCCTGGGGACGGGGCCGCGGGAGTCCTGGCTGTTCAACGCCACCATCGCCGGGCTTGAAGAGGCCGACGCGATCCTCCTGGTGGGGACCAACCCCCGCTTCGAGGCGCCTGTCCTGAACGCCCGTCTGCGCCGCCGCTGGCTGGCGGGAGCGCTGGAGGTCGGCCTCGTCGGCGAGGCCGCAGACCTCACCTATGACTTCGATCACCTTGGCGAGACCGCCTCCGCCCTGACCGCCCTGGCCAAGGCCCGGACCGGCTTCGCCAAGGTGCTGAAGTCCGCCAAGGCTCCGGCCCTGATCATCGGCGCCGGCGCCCTGTCCGGCCCGCAGGGCGCCGCTGTCGCCCACGCCGCCGCCGAGGTCGCCAAGGCCTTCGGCATGAGCTGGAATGTCCTCCACACCGCCGCCTCCCGGGTCGGCGGGCTGGACATGGGCTTCATCCCCGGGGAGGGCGGTCTCGACGCCCGGGCCATGACGGCCAAGGGCGCCCTCGACGTCCTCTTCCTGCTGGGCGCAGACGAGATCGACCTGTCGGCCTCGGACGCCTTCCGCATCTACCTCGGCTCGCACGGCGACGCCGGCGCCCATGCGGCGGACCTGATCCTGCCCGGCGCCGCCTACACCGAGAAGGACGGCCTCTACGTCAACCTCGAGGGCCGGGTGCAGATGGGCCAGAGGGCGGTCTTCCCCAAGGGCGAGGCCCGGGAGGACTGGACCATCCTGCGCGCCCTGTCCGAGCGGCTCGGCAAGACCCTGCCATATGACAGCCTTGACCAGCTGCGCGCCCGGCTCTTCGCCGACCATCCCACCTTCGGCCAGATCGACTGGGCGCCCAAGGGGCAGGCGGACCTGTCGGCCATCGGTGCGGCCGGCGAGGTTGGCGACGCACCGCTCGCCAGCGCTGTGAAGGCCTTCCATCTCACCAACCCGGTCGCGCGCGCCAGCGTGACCATGGCCGAGTGCGCCGCCCTGGCGGCGGGCCCGGCGAAACTGGCGGCGGAGTAGGGCATGGACGCGGCGCAATCCTTCTGGGCCACGCCGGGCGGCTGGACCCTGATCACCGTCCTGCA
>NZ_JADBZL010000066.1:0-37108 GCF_020402505.1 Phenylobacterium sp.
CGGCGGCGGAGGGGGCCGGCTCCGCGTCCGCCGTCCGGGAAGGCCGAGGCCTCTCCCTTCTCCGCCCTGGCCGCCCTCCGGACGCCCGAGACCCCGAAGCGCGCCGCCCGGCCGGGCCGGCGCCGGCGCCGGGCGTCCCGGTGACCGAGTCCGCCTCCGTCCGCGCCGACGTCTGGCTCTGGCGCGCGCGGTTCTTCAAGTCCCGCAGCCTGGCGGCCCGGTTCCTGGAAGAGGGCCGGGTGCGTCTGACCCGCGACGGCTCGGAGAGTCGTATCGACAAATGCGCGCGCGCCGTTCGTATCGGCGACCACCTGGTCTTCGCCGTAGGTGGACGGCTGACCGCGGTGAAGGTCCAGGCCCTGGGGGAGCGCCGCGGGCCCCCGGCGGAGGCCCGGACGCTCTACCTGCCCCTCGAGGCGCCCGCGGGGGATCCGCCGGAAGCCCCATGAGCCCTTGCCGCGGCGTCCCGCCGCTCCTAGCCTCCGCGCCGGGGGGACCAAGCATGATGGGACGAACTGCCGCTCTCGGGACGATGATCCTGCTGATGGCCCTGGCGCCGCTCCGCACGGCCGCCGCTGCGCCGCCACCGCCGGTGGAGGCCCGGAAGGTGGCGGGACTGGCGGCGCCTGCCGAAATCCGCATCGACCGATGGGGAGTCCCGCACATCTACGCTCGCTCCGCCCGGGACGCCTTCTTCGTGCAGGGTTACAACGCCGCCCGGGACCGGCTCTGGCAGATCGACCTCTGGCGCAAGCGCGGACTGGGCCTGTTGGCCCGGGACTTCGGACCTGACTTCGCAGAGCAGGACCGCGCCGCCAGGTTGTTCCTGTATCGCGGGGACATGGCCGCCGAATGGGCCGCCTACGGCGGCTCGGCCAGGTCGGACACCGAGGCCTTCGTGGCCGGGATCAACGCCTACGTCGGCGAGATCCTCGACGGACGCCGCCCCTTGCCGCGGGAGTTCCGGATCGCCGGGACCCGCCCTGACCGCTGGGCGGCGGAGGACGTGGTGCGCATCCGCAGCCATGGGCTGACCCGGAACGCGGGGATGGAAGTGACCCGGGCGCGCATCCTGTGCGCCGGCGGACCGGGCGCTGACCGACTGTTCAAGAAGCTGGAACCCGAGTGGACCTCCAAGGTCCCGGAGGGCCTCGACCCCTGCGCCATCCCGGCCGATGTGCTGAAGGACTACAACCTGGCGACCCGCGGGGTGAGGTTCGACGCCGCCCGGCGGCGCCTAGCCTCCGAGGCCTCGCCGGCCGATTCCCAGGGCTCCAACAACTGGACGATCGCACCCTCGAAGACGACCACGGGCCGACCCATCCTTGCGAATGACCCCCACCGGGACCATGGCCTGCCCTCCCTGCGCTACGTGACCCACCTGGAGGCCCCGGGGATGTCGGTGATCGGCGCGGGCGAGCCCGCCCTTCCCGGGGTTTCGATCGGGCACAACGGGACCATCGCCTTCGGCCTGACCATCTTCTACGCCGACCAGGAAGACCTCTACCTCTACGAGACCGCCCCCGGGGACCCGGGCCTCTACCGCTACCAGGACAAATGGGTGCGGATGGAGACGATACGCGAACGCATCGAGGTGCGCAGGGAGACGCCGCAAGACGTCGAGCTGAGGTTCACACGGCATGGTCCCGTGATCTTCGCAGACCCTGCGGGGCGCAGGGCCTTCGCCCTTCGCTCGGTCTGGGCCGAGCCCGGCGCCAGCGCCTACTTCGGCTCCCTCGGCTACATGAACGCCCGCTCCTGGCCCGAGTTCAAGGCCGCCCTGGCGAACTGGGGGACCCCAAGCGAGAACCAGGTCTATGCCGACATCTCCGGGCGGATCGGCTGGGTGGCGGCGGGGCGGACGCCCGCCCGGCCCAACTGGGACGGGCTGCTGCCGGTCCCTGGCGACGGGCGCTACGAGTGGCGGGGCTTCCTCTCCCAGGACCAGTTGCCCTCGCGCGTGGACCCGGCGGAGGGCTTCATCGCGACGGCGAACGCCATGAACCTGCCTGCAGACTATCCCGTCGCCGAGCGCAAGGTCGGCTTCGAATGGGCGAACCCGTCTCGCCAGCAGAGGATCGACGAGGTCCTGGGCGCCGGCGGCCGGATCAGCCTCGAGGCCGCCATGGCCCTGCAGACAGACCCCACCGACATCACCTCCCGTCGCCTCCTGAAGCTGCTGGCGCCGCTCCGGTCAGCGGACCCGCAGACCGCAAGGGCTCTCGACCTCCTGCGCGGCTGGGACGGCGCGGCCCGCGCCGACAGCGCAGCGGCGTCCATCTACCTGACCTGGACCGGCAAGCATCTGGGACCTGCGGTGGTCGCAAAGGCCGCGCCGGAGGCGGCCCGCGCCCTCATCGGCGGCGGCGACCTGGCGGCGGTTATGGACCTCCTGGACGCTCCCGACCAAACGCTCGGCCCCACCCCTGCGGCGACCCGGGACGCGCTTCTCCTTGAGAGCCTTGCGGCGGCCGTTGCGGAAGTCGAGGCGCGCCTGGGACCGGATCCGTCGACCTGGGCATGGGGGCGGCTGCACCAGGCGGGGTTCACCCACATACTGGCGCCGTTTGCGGACAGTGCAGACCGAGCAGGGCTGAGCGTGGGGCCGGCGCCCATGGCCGGGACCTCCCTGTCGCCCCTGGCGGCGAGCTGGCGGCCTGCGGACTTCCAGGTGACCTCGGGCGCCTCGTTCCGGATGGTGCTGGATGTGGGCGACTGGGACTCCAGCCGGTTTATCAACACGCCCGGGCAGTCGGGAGATGTCGACAGCCCGCATGCGCGGGACCTGTTCGAGACCTGGGTGAAGGGCGGCTACCTCCCGCTGGTCTTCAGCCGCAAGGCTGTGGAGGCGGCCACGGAGCGCATCCTGAGACTCACGCCCGCACCCTGAGGGACCGGCGGCATTGACAACCCCGGCGCGGACCGCGAGAACCCGCGCCGGAAGCGACCTGAGCCCGGAGCCCGAGAGCCGCGATGACCTACATCGTCATGGACCCCTGCATAAAATGTAAGTTCATGGACTGCGTGGAGGTCTGTCCGGTGGACTGCTTCTACGAGGGCGAGAACTTCCTGGTCATCAACCCCGACGAGTGCATCGACTGCGGGGTGTGCGAGCCGGAATGCCCGGTCGATGCGATCAAGCCCGATACAGAGGATACGCCCGACGGCAAGTGGCTGAGGGTGAACACCGAATACTCCAAGGTCTGGCCGAATATCACCCTGAAGGGCGATCCGCCCGCCGATGCGACGGACTTTGAGCGGGAAACCGGCAAGTTTGAGAAGTATTTCAGCGAGAAGCCGGGCAAGGGCTCCTGAGGCCTGCACGGCGCAAGCCTTTCTTTGATCTCAGCTTTGTGATAGGGTCCCACTGGTCCGGACGGAGTCCCGTCGGGGCGTTTGTGTTCACAAGTCGTCGCTCGCCGTCGACCTCCGCCCCTGGAAGGCGAAGGGTGTCCTGACAGGAAGCCATCGGAAACAGACAGGGCCGGACCCGCACGTTTTGCGGGACAGGACCGTTTGTCCCCGGGCGGAGGACAAGAACGGCGACGCGCCAGGGTGCGTTGAAGGGATCACAGTATGAGCAAGGACGGTCTTCAGTTCACGGTGGGCGATCATGTGGTCTATCCGGCGCATGGCGTCGGGCAGGTCCAGGGGATCGAAACCCAGGAAGTCGCCGGCTACTCGCTTGAAGTGTATGTCATCACCTTCGACCACGAAAAGATGACCCTGCGGGTGCCCACCGCCAAGGCGCGGGTGTCGGGTCTTCGGTCCCTGGCCGAGGGAAATGTCGTCAGCCAGGCCCTCACCACCCTCAAGGGCCGCGCCCGGGTGAAGCGCACCATGTGGTCGCGCCGCGCTCAGGAATACGAAGCCAAGATCAACTCGGGCGACCTGATCTCGATCGCCGAGGTGGTGCGAGACCTGCACAGGGCCGAGAACCAGCCGGAACAGTCCTACTCAGAGCGACAGCTCTACGAGTCGGCCCTCGACCGGATGGCCCGGGAAGTGGCCGCCATTGAGCGCATTGACCGCGAGGCGGCTGTCGGCATCCTGACCAAGAGCCTGACAAAGGCCGTCGTCTCCGCCTGACCGGGGCGTTGTTGCGGAGTCAGTCGGAAGACTTTGGCCCGGTGCGATAGTCTCCGAATGTCGAATCCCGGCTCGTGAGAGCCTTCGTCACGCCTTGCCGAAGTTCCGCCATGTAGGTGCGGCTGGCGGGAGTGTGCCAGCCGAGCGCGTGCAGGTCGGTGCCCGCGCGGATGCCGGCGCGCATGCCCATGGCCTCCATCTGACGGTGCACCAGGCGCTTATTGAGCTGCGCAAGCTCGGGATCCACCTTGGCGATCCGCTCGGCCATGGCGAGGACCTCGCCCTCCAGGGCCTCGGCCTTGAAGGCGCGGTTGGCGAAGCCCAGGCGTACGGCTTCCAGCCCGTCGAAGGCGTCGCCGGTGAGCATGAGCTCCATGGCCGCCCGCATGCCGACGATCCAGGCGTGGTACTGGTTGTCGGGCGGGCTCATGGTCCGCACGGCCGGGTAGCCGATCTTGGCGTCCTCGGCCACGTAGACGAGGTCGCAGGCGACGGCGAGTTCGGAGCCACCGGCCAGACACCAGCCATGGACCTGGGCGATGATCGGCTTGGACATGTCCCACATGCGGAAACAGCCCTCGACCACGTGCCGGGCCCACTGGCCCTGGCCCCCGGCGGTGTGGAACGGCAAGGCGCCCACGCCGGCGAGATCATAGCCCGAGGAGAAACAGGGACCCGCGCCCCGGAGGATGATCACCCGGACGTCAGAGTCCCTGTCTGCGGCCTCCAGGGCCGCAAACAGCTCGCCGCGCAGGGCGTTGGACAGGGCGTTGCGCTTTTCGGGGCGGTTGAGGGTCAGTCGCCGGATGTGCGGCGCTGGATTGTCGATCAGGAGGATGGGCTGGTCGGTCATGCGGTGTCTCCCCGTGGTTGACTTCAGCCTAGGCGCGGCGGGCCCATCCGGACAAGCACCCTCAGGTTGACGCAGGGTCCGTCTTGACGGGCCCCGCCGCCCGCCGGCTAATCGCGGGAGAGGCAGGAGACCCAGGATGAAACTCTACAACTCCGTCGGACCCAACCCGCAGGTCGTGCGCATGTTCATCGCCGAGAAGGGCATGGACCTTCCCAAACAGGAGGTTGACCTGATGGGTGGTGAGAACCGTCGCCCCCCCTTCAACTCAACGGTGAACGTCGCCGGCCAGTTGCCTGCGCTGGAGCTGGATAACGGCAAGACCATCTCGGAGATCACCGCGATCTGCGAGTACCTTGAGGAGGTCGGCAAGGGTCCCGCCCTGATCGGCGCCACCCCCGAGGAGCGCGCCGAGACCCGCATGTGGGTGCGTCGCATCGACCTCAACATCTGCGAGCCCATGGCCAACGGCTTCCGGGCGGCGGAGGGCCGCGCCATCTTCGCAAACCGGATTAAGCTGGTGGGCGCTGACGGCGCGAAGGAGCTCAAGGAAATCGCCCGCGATCGCCTGATCTGGCTGGATGGCCTGCTGGCCGGACGCACCTGGGTGGCGGGCGAGCGGTTCACGCTCGCCGACATCCTTCTCTTCTGCTTCCTGGCCTTCGGGGCCCAGGTCGGCCAGCCGATCCCGGACGAGGCCGGCAACATCCGGGCCTGGTTCGAGCGCACCAAGGCCCGGCCCAGCGCCGCGGCCTGAGGCCGGTCAGTCGGGGCTCCCTGTTGCGGTCGACACCGCGGCGGGGGGCGCCGGGCCGCGCGCCAGCTCCTTTCGGAGACGAGCGCAATCAAGGTTGGTGAGGGCCCTGCACTCGCTCATGAAGCGGTCGACGCCCGCCAGGAGGGCGAGCCCGGCGATCGGAATGTCCGCGACGACAGGCAGGGTGGCCGCCAGCGTGATAAACTCCCCGCCTGTCACCCCGCTGGCGCCCTTCGAAGTCAGCATGGCGATGCCCAGGATCGTAAGTTGCTGCCCCAGACTCGGCGGGACGTTCATGGCCTGAGCCAGGAACAGGATCGCCAGGGTCATGTAGATGTTGGCGCCATCCAGATTGAAGCTCTAACCCGAGGGACTGACGAGGCGCGTGGTAGTCTTATTGGCGCCCAGCCGCTGGAACTTCTGCATCACTTGCGGAAGAACCGCCGCCGGAAAACCCGGGACGCTTCAAACCATCTTGATCAGCCGCACGAAGGCGTCGGCAAGGGGCTTCAGGGCGACACCGACTTCGGGCCAGACGAATCCGACGGCGATCCCGAGGACGATGGCGACCAGCACCTGGACCTAGAGCAGGCGCAAACTGCGCAGGGTGATTATTCGCGGCCTCGGCTTTCCTGTCTCGGGGGTTGGCCTCTCGCCCCGAGGCGACTGGTGCGGGCGGTCGGGGTCGAACCGACACTCCTTTCGGAACCGGATTTTGAGTCCGGCGCGTCTGCCAATTCCGCCACGCCCGCAAAGTGCCCCGGGGTGATAGCGCCTCTGCGGCAGGATCGCATCCCACTTTTTGCCGGTCTTGCCTAAGAGAGGCTCTTCGTTAGTAAGGTGATAGCGCTTCGGCGCCTACCGAGAGGCGACCGGCCCGTGACCAGCGAAGATCAGCGCCAACTTCCCGAACCACCTACGGCCGAAACTCTCCACCGCGCCTTCTCCCTCCATCAGCAAGGCCGGTTGGCCGATGCCGCCCGTCTCTACGAGCAGATTCTCGCCGCGGAACCGTCGAACTTTGACGCCCTTCATCTGCTAGGCCTGACGGCGCACCAGTCCGGGGACCATGAACGGGCCGTCGAACTGATCAGCGCCGCGCTGAGGATCGATCAGGCCCAGCCAGACGCTTGCTCTAACATTGGCCTCGCCCTGCAAGCCCTCGGTCGCTTCTCCGAAGCCCTCGCCTTCACGGACGCCGCCATCGCCTTGAGGCCCGGCTCGTCAAAGGGCTATTCGAACCGGGGAAACATTCTCCGCGACATGAAGCGCCTGCAAGAGGCGCTGGCGAGCCTGGATCGGGCTGTGGCGCTGGATCCTTCGGACGCCATAGCCCTAAACAATCGGGGAAACGTACTCCTGGATCTTGGGCGTCTGGAGGAGGCGCTCGCCGGCTTCGACAGGGCCATAGCCCTGCGGTCCGACCTGGTCGACGCTCATCTGAACCGGGGGAACGCCCTTGCAAAACTCCACCGCCTCGAGGAGGCCCTCGAGTGTATTGACGGTGTGCTGGCGATAGAGCCGCAGCGTGCCGCGGCCCACGCGAACCGCGGCGCAGTGCTGCAGGAGCTCCGTCGCCTGGACGAGGCGATCGCCGCCTACGACAGGGCGATCGAACTCAAGCCGGACTTCGCCGGCGCGAAATTCAACAAGGCGCTGGCGCTTCTCCTCGACGGACGCTTCGATGAAGGCTGGCCGCTCTACGAGTGCCGAGTAGTGCAGGGAATGCTGTCGCTCCCCAAGCCGGCCTGGCTTGGCGGGAAGGAGATCAGGGGACGGACGGTCCTGCTCCACTCAGAGCAGGGGCTAGGCGACACGCTCCAGTTCTGTCGCTATGCCGCCCTCGTCAAGGAGATGCAGGCGCGAGTTATCCTGAGAGTTCCTTCGCCACTGGTTGGGTTTGTCTCCACTCTGCAAGGCGTCGACGCTGTGGTGAGCGAGTCTGACGCCCTCCCCGAGTTCGATGAGCACTGCCCGCTCCTGTCGCTGCCACTGGCCTTCAGAACCCGGCTGGACACCATACCCGCCCCTTCGCCTTATCTGTCCAGCCGGGCGGACCGGCGTCAGTTCTGGTCCAGGCGGCTCGGCGCCGCCAATGGACTTCGTGTGGGTCTGGCCTGGAGTGGCAACTGGAACTCGATCTCCAGCTACAATCGATTCCTCTCAGTTGCAGACCTCACGGCGCATCTTCCCAAGGGGCCCACCTATGTTGGCCTGCAGAAGGAGGTTCGACCAATTGACCTGGAGGCCCTGGCGAACAGCCAGGTGCTGTTCCTCGGCGATGAGATTCGGGATTTTGAGGACACCGCCGCTCTCTGCGACCTGTTGGACCTCGTGATCACGGTGGACACCAGCCTCGCCCACGTGTCGGGCGCCCTGGCCAGACCGACCTGGGTTCTCCTTTCAAAGGTTCCGGACTGGCGTTGGATGCTGGATCGGCCGGATAGTCCCTGGTATCCGACCGCCAGGCTCTACCGACAGTCGGTGATGGGGCGCTGGGATTCGGTTCTGGAACAGGTCGCCGAGGATTTGACCCGTCTCGCCGAGGAGAAGGGCCCTCGTTGACGCCCGACGTTCACCCGTCGTGGAGCGATCGCCGCCCTTCAATTCATTCAAACGGCGACATTGCGAAGTCAGGGGGGTAAAGCCACAAGAGGCGGACCCAACCGTTTCTCCGGAACCCCCGACCGATGCCGAAAGCCGATCCAGACCCCGAGCGAGCGGAGCCGTTCATTCTTGGTGAGGCTCACCCCGGGGACCTTGGCGTGATCATCAAGGTGCGAACAGGCGGCGACCGGGACCGGGATGGTCTGACGGCCGCAGAGATCGAGCTTAGGCTCCTGGAGTTCGGTTTTGTCGAGGGCGCCCGGGTTGAAGTGCTGCATGAAGGCCCGATCGGAGGCGACCCGATCGCCGTGCGCGTGGACGGTATCCGGATCGCCCTTCGCCGGGCCGAGGCGATGAATGTGGTCCTTGCGCCGGAGGCGGCGTGACCTCTTCCCGGATCGACACTGTCGCCCTTGTCGGAAACCCGAACTGCGGCAAGACGGCGCTTTTCAACGCCCTGACAGGCGGTCGCCAGAAGGTCGCCAACTACGCCGGTGTGACCGTGGAGCGAAAGGAGGGGATAGCGACCCTTCCCTCCGGACGTCGTCTTCGGATTCTCGACCTTCCGGGCACCTACTCTCTGCGAGCGCGCTCCCCGGATGAGGCCATTACCCGGGACGCGGTCCTGGGACGGCTGGCCGACGAGCCGGCGCCCGACGTAATCGTCTGCGTCGCCGACGCCACCAACCTGGGACTGGTGCTGCGACTGGCCTTCGAACTCAAGACCACCGGCCTGCCCATGGTCTTTGTGCTCAACATGATCGACATCGCCGAACGCCAGGGGATCGACATCGACGTTGACGCTCTCTCCCGGGAACTGGGAGCCCCGGTCACCGCGACCGTGGCGACCCGGAAGAGGGGGCTGGAGGCCCTTCTCGAGCTCGCCGCCTCCCAGGCCGATGGGATGCGAACACCCCCGCCATCGGGCTGGCGCGAACCCACGGCCGCCGAGGTCCGCGCGGCCCACCGCCAGGCGCGGGAGCTGATGCGCGCCACCGTCCGGCCGCCCAGCCGGCCGGACACCCTGACCGGACGCCTCGACTCGCTCCTGCTTCACCCCGTCGGTGGCGTCGCTATCCTTCTGGGACTGCTGTTCCTGATGTTCCAGGCCGTCTTCACCTGGGCAGCCCCGGCGCAGGACCTGATCGAGGCTGGATTCGGGGCGCTGGGCGTCGGCGCCGCGGCCGTCTTGCCGGACGGCTGGATGACGGGACTGGTGGTCGATGGCCTCATCGCCGGCGTCGGATCCGTCCTCGTCTTCCTGCCGCAGATTCTCATCCTGTTCCTGTTCATCCTGCTCCTCGAGGACTCCGGATACATGGCGCGGGCGGCCTTCCTCATGGACCGGATCATGGGGGGCGCAGGGCTGCATGGCCGGGCCTTCATCCCCCTGCTCTCCAGCTTCGCCTGCGCGGTCCCGGGCATCATGTCGACACGGGTGATCGACAGTCGCAAGGATAGGCTCACGACCATTCTGACCGCGCCGCTCATGACCTGTTCGGCGCGCATCCCGGTCTACACGCTGATTATCAGCGCCCTGATTCCGAACCGCACCGTCGGGGGCGTGCTGAGTCTGCAGGGTCTTGTGATGTTCAGCCTCTACGCTGCGGGCATCCTCTCGGCCCTCTTGGTGGCCTTCCTGATCCGCAAGGTGTTCTGGAGAGGCGGCAGCGAGCTCTTCATGATGCAGCTTCCCGACTACAAGCGCCCCGAGCCCGGCAACGTCCTGCGCAACCTCGCACAGAAGGCCTGGGCCTTCATCAGCCGCGCAGGCCGGATCATCCTGCCGCTGATGGTGCTGATCTGGGCCCTATCCAGCTGGCCGGCGCCCCCGGAAGGCGCGCAGGGACCCGCCATCGCCTACAGCGCGGCGGGGCGTCTGGGCCACTGGCTGGAGCCGGTCTTCGCCCCCATCGGGTTCAGCTGGGAGATGGTGGTGGCCCTCATCCCAGGCATGGCCGCCCGAGAAGTGGCCGTCGCCGCCCTGGGCGCCATCTATGCGGTGGGCGGCGAGGAGGGCGCCCTGGCCGGGATCCTGTCGCGCCAGTGGACCCTGGCCTCCGGTCTCGCCTTCCTGGCCTGGTACGTCTTCGCGCCCCAGTGCATCGCCACCCTCGCCGTGGTCCGGCGGGAAACCGGCGGCTGGCTCTGGCCCGCGGTCATGTTCGGCTACATGCTTGGCCTCGCCTATGCGGCGGCCTTCCTGGTGTTCCAGGCCTCCCGCGCTCTCGGCCTGGCCTGAGGTCTACCGAGCCATGCTCATCCGGATGGGCAGGACCCTGGCGAGGTGAGGGGCCACTTGGTCCGGGAACGGTTTCGGAGGATAAGGCTGCCATGGTGGATCTCCCCGCAGGACTCAAGGATCGGTTGCCGGCGGCCTGGCCCGGGATCGCCCTGGCGATCAGCGCCGCCATGCTGGCGACAGCCCACGCCTTCGAGCGGTTCGGGGGCTATGCGCCTTGTCTCCTCTGCCTGCAGCAGAGAGAGGTCTACTGGGTGTCTGGGGCCGTGGCCCTCGTCGGGATCGGCCTTCTCCGGACTAGGAAGGCTGAGGCGCTGCGGCCCTGGCTGGCGCTTCTCCTCGCTGCGATCTTCCTTTTCGGCGCAGGCCTCGCCGCCTACCACGCAGGAGTGGAGTGGAAGTGGTGGCCGGGTCCGGGCGCCTGCTCGGGCGTCGGGGGGTCGGTATCCAGCCTGAACCTGGCCGGCCTTCTGGACGGTACGCTCAAGGTCAGGCCGCCGGCCTGCGATACGGCCGCCTGGCGTCTGCTGGGGCTGTCGATGGCGGGCTGGAACGCCCTGGCCTCGCTGGCGTGGGCGGGTCTGGGCGTGCTCGCCTGGCGGTGGGAAAGGAAATCAGCATGACGCAGGCGCCCAGAAAGCCCGGCGCCGGGGCGGGCGCGGCCCGCCTGGCGGAAATTCTGAGGGTGGATCACGCCGGCGAGCTCGGCGCCGTTCACATCTACCGCGGGCAGCGGGCCGTCCTCGGAGAGGCCGCGGGCAAGGAACGGATCGCCGGTCAGCTGGAGGAGATGGAATCCCATGAGGCCCGGCACCTGGCGAGGTTCGAGACACTGCTTGCGGAACGCGGCGTGCGCCCCACGCTGATGACCCCGCTCTGGCGACTGGCGGGTTTCACCCTTGGGGCAGGAACGGCTCTGCTGGGAGAGAAGGCCGCCCACGCCTGCACGGAGGCCGTCGAGACGGTGATCGGTGACCACTACGCCAGGCAGATCGCCGAGCTGGCGGACCGGGATCCGGAGCTTGCGGCGGAACTCTCAGGCTTCCGCGACGAGGAGCTGGCGCATCGGGATCTCGCCGTGGAGGAAGGCGCCCGGGAGGCGCCCGGCTACGCTTTTCTCGCCGCGGCCATCCGGCTCGGGTGCCGGGCGGCGATCCGGATCAGCGAGAAGATCTGACCGCAGATCCTGGTCACTCAGGGATCCAGTTCGACGTCCCAATAGAGATAGTCCATCCAGGACTCGTGCAGATGATGGGGCGGGAACCGCCGCCCCTGGTCCTGGAGATGCCAGGATGTTGGCCGGACGGGGCGTCGCCTGAGCGACATATGGGCCTCCTCCGGCGTACGTCCGCCCTTGTCGAGATTGCAGCGGGAACAGGCGGCGACGATGTTGTCCCAGCTTGTGCGACCACCCCTCGATCTCGGGACCACATGGTCAAAGGTCAGATCCTCACCGCGACCACAGTAGGCGCAGGCGAAGCCATCGCGCAGGAAGACATTGAACCGGGTGAAGGCAGGCGGACGATCCTGGGTCACATAGGCCTTCAGGGAGACCACAGAAGGAAGGCGCATGGAAAAGGCTGGGGAGCGGACTTCCTGGTCATAGGTGGACAGGACATCCACACGATCCAGGAAAACGGCCTTCACCACCTCCTGCCAGGACCACAGC
Organism: Phenylobacterium sp.; assembly: GCF_020402505.1. Taxonomy (GTDB): domain Bacteria; phylum Pseudomonadota; class Alphaproteobacteria; order Caulobacterales; family Caulobacteraceae; genus Phenylobacterium. The sequence continues at coordinate 12,215 of NZ_JADBZL010000066.1, forward strand.
GAGAGAGGATAGTAGCTCAGCGGCCGGAAGTCGGCGTTGAGCACCAGGGCCGGCCAGCCGGAAGGGGCCCGATCAAGGACCTGCATGGTCCGCCCCCGATACCCGCGCTCTGCGGGCAGATAATTGACGCCGTCGTGTGAAGACCGACCTCCCTGCGCTCGGAACCTGTCTCGAGCCAGTATGGAAGCGATTCTCTCTGCTACGCCCAGTGACGGTTAGGAGACAAAAAAGGGGGCCCTTCTTCAGGGCCCCCAGGGGAGGAGACTGGACTGGAGGCGCGCGGCCTCAGGGTAGGATCAGGATCAGGTTACCGATCGCCGCGACGAAGGTCAGGGACAGGAGAAAGATTGGCGTGGAGCGATCGATCAGGCTCTCGATCACAGGGGTGGGGCGGCGGGGCGAGGACATGGACGAACACCTTCTCTTGAGGAACCCGGGGGGAGCGGGCCGTTCGATTTGAACACCGCTTAGATAGCACACATCTGAGCGATGTAAAGATACATTTGTAAAAAATGTTTGGGGAGGACCTTCTCAATTCGTCCCTGACGGAGCGGCAACAAAAAAGGGCCCCGTCAGGGGCCCTTTGCGCTGCCGTCTGAACGCCTAACCTGCAAGTGACGCCAGAGAGGCGACGGCGAGGGCCAAGACAGGGGCGAGGAAGTAGGCCGGGGTGAGACGATCGACCAAGCGTTCCAAATAGACGAGAGACATAACACACCTTCAAGTTAGCGCCCCGGGGGAGCGGGGCCGTTTTTTGCTGCACCTGCGAGATAGGTATGATCTGATCGTTGTCAAGATTGGCTTGCCCCGGATTTTGTTCCCCATTACTGAGATTTCATGGAACACGCTCAACTGACTGAAGCCCGGCCCTACCACCACGGCGACTTGCGGCGCGCCCTAATTGAGGCGGGAAGGCGGCTCCTCGAAGTCGAAGGCGGTGCGGGCATCTCCCTGAGGGCCGTGGCCCGGGAAGCGGGGGTCAGCCCGGCGGCGCCCTATCACCACTTCCGCGACAAGAGCGAACTGCTCGACGCCCTCGCCTTCGAGGGATGGGACCAGTTGGGAAACCAGATGCGCGAAGCCCTCTCAAACACGGGGTCGGAGCGGGACCACCTGGTTACCCTCGGGGTCGCCTATGTGCGGTTCGCCCGGATGAATCCCGCCATCTACCGGGTGATGATCGACTGCAGCCAATCCCATGAGACCATGCCGGAGAAGCTGCGCGACGAGGGCGCCTACCAGCTGACCCGCGACACCCTCGTCGAGGCCGGGGTTGACCCTAACGATGAGACCGGCCTGGAGCTGGCGGCGGTCGCCGTCTGGTGCGCCGCCCATGGGGTGGCCGAGATGGTGGGCTTCAAGGAATTCGAGCCCCTGCGGGTGCAACTGGGAGGCGAAGAGGCCTTCCTGAGGTCGATCTTCAGCCAGCTGGACATATTCCGCCCGGGGCGCAAGGTCGCGGTGGCCTGAACCGCCGGCGTGCCGGGGCCCGTTTACAGGTTCGCGCCCTCGCCGACCGGTCGGCTCCATCGGGGTCACGCCTTCTCCGCCCTGACGTCCTGGCGCGCCTGCCGCGCGACCGCAGGAGCCTTCAGGCTTCGCATCGAGGACATCGACCGGGTTCGCTGCCGGCCCGAGTTCGAGGCGGGCGTCATCGAGGACCTCGGCTGGTTGGGGCTGGACTGGGACGGTCCGATCCTGCGCCAGTCCGATCGCGAGGTCGCCTACACCGCCGCCCCGGAGCAACTCGCGGGGGCGGGCCTTCTCTATCGCTGCTTTCGCACCCGTCGCGAGGTAGCGGAGGCCATGACCCGGGCGCCGCATGGAGACGAACCGGTCTTCTTCGGCCTGCGTCTGCCAGAAGCGGAGGCGGCGGAAAGAGCGGCGGCGGGCGAGGCCTTCGCCTGGCGGCTCGATGTCCGCGAGGCGGCGCGCCGAGCGGGTCCCCTTGGCTTTCTTGAGACCGGCTTCGGCCCCGGCGGCCAGACCGGCTGGCAGGCCGTCCTCCCAGAGTCCGCGGGCGACGTGGTCCTGGCCCGCAAGGATATCGGGGTGGCCTACCATCTCGCCGTCGTGGTGGACGATGCCGACCAGGGGGTGACGACAGTCGTCAGGGGGTGCGACCTCTTCGCCGCCACCGGGATCCAGCGTCTGCTCCAGGTCCTGCTCGGCCTGCCGGAGCCGGTCTACCGCCACCACCGGCTTCTGGTCGGACCGGACGGAAGGCGCTACGCCAAGCGCAACCGTGCGGAAACCCTGCAAGCGCTCCGGGAACGGGGCGTCACCCCCACCCAGTTGATTTCGGAGCTCGACCTTGACTGACGTCGCCGGAACGGCGGGCCGCGAGCGGCGCACCGCCATGATGGTGCTCCTCGCCGGCGCCTGCATTATCGGGCTGGCCCCGATCCTGGTGCGACTCGGCGAAGCCGGCCCGTCGGCGATCGGATTTTGGCGGATGATCTTCGCCCTCCCCCTCCTCGCCCTCATCGCCCGCCGCGAGAGCGGCGGCGTGGGGCCAACCGGATGGATCCTGGGCCTGGCGGGGGTCGCCTTCGCCCTGGACCTCGCCTTCTGGCACTACGGCATCGCCCTGACGTCGGTGGCCAAGGCGACCATCCTTTCGAATCTGACCCCGGTCATCGTCACGGGCGTCGCCTGGCTGGTGTTCCGTGAGAAGGTCCGCCCTCTGTTCCTGACCGCGGTGGCCCTCGCCGTAGGCGGCGCCTGCCTGATGACCCTGGCCCGCGACCCGGGACTTCCTGGGGTCAATCCGCCTCTCGGCGACGCCTTCTCGGCCATGACTGCGGTATGGTACGCCCTCTACTTCCTCGCCGTACAGCGCGCCCGGCAGACCCGAGGAGCCGCCCAGGTGATGTTCTGGTCCAGTCTCACCGCCGCACCCCTGCTTCTGGCGGCGTCGGCCGCCCTGGGCGAACGGTTCCTGCCGGCCACGCCGGTAGGCTGGGCCGCCTGCGTCGGCCTCGGAATCGTGCACGCGACCGGCCAGGGGGCGATCGCCTGGGCGCTCGGGCGGCTCCCCGCCTCGGTAACCTCGGTGGTCGTTCTGGTGCAGCCCGTCGTCGCCGCCGTCCTGGGCTGGCTGCTCTTCGGCGAGGTCTTTGGCCCCGGCCAGATGCTGGGCGGCGCCATCGCCCTTACCGGGGTCGTCCTGGCCCAGAGGGCGGCGCGGCCTGCGGCTCAGGCTGGCTGAAAGTCCCAGGCCTGTCGGGCGGTCTCGATCTCCGCCGCCAGCGCGTCGAAGGCCGTCCAGTCATCATCCGCGGCGATCCGCGCCCAGACCGCCTCGATCCGGTCAATCAGGAGCTCGACGGGTGACTCGCCGGCGAAGAAGGGCGCCTTGAGCCGCTCTGGCCGTTCCGGGACCGCGGCGGCCATCTCCCGTCGGAAGTCATCGAACTCCGCTCGCCGGTAAACCGCCCCGCGGGCCCCCTGCAGGGCTCGTGCATCGTCGCCGCAGAACCAGTCAAAAAAGAAGGGCTCCCAGCGGATCTCGGGGCCGCCGGCGGCCAGTGCGCGGAAGGCGGCGCTCACCAGACGGGCGTCGGACTCGTCGCCCCGCGGGGCCAGGCCAAGCCGCCGGAGCATGGCCGCGGCGAGGGCCTCGCGGTAGAGGTCGCCAAACCCATTCAGGACCTCGACAAGAGAGTCCTCGGTGACTCCGGCCATGAGGAGGCAGCCGGCCAGCTGTCGAAGGTTCCAGAAGACCGCCTCCGGCTGGCGGCCGAAGCTGTAGAGCCCTGCGTGGTCGAAGTAGGCCGCCACGAAGTTCGGGTCATTGTGCGGCAGGAACCGGTAGGGCCCGTAGTCGAAACTTTCACCGGTGATGTTCATGTTGTCGGTGTTCAGGACCCCGTGCACGAATCCCGCGGCCATCCAGGCGGCGGTCATGCGCGCGGCGCCCACGCAGGCCTCCTGGAGCAGGGCAGCCCCGGGGTCGGCCTCCCCGGCCCGGTGGGGGAAGTAGAGGTCGAGGGTGTAGTGCAGCAGCTTCCGGACCAGGTCCGGCCGCTCCAGGGCCGCCGGGCGCTGGAAGGTCCCGTACCGGATATGGCTGTGGCTCAACCGGACCAGGACGGCGGCGCGCGTGGGACTGGGTTCGTCCTGGCGCACCAGGGACTCGCCTGTCTCGATCAGGGAAAAGGCTCGCGACGTCGGGACCCCGAGGGCCTCGAGCATTCCCGCGGCGAGCACTTCCCGCACCCCGCCCTTCAGGGTGAGGCGGCCATCGCCGCTTCGTGACCAGGGGGTCACGCCGGAGCCCTTGGTGGCGAGGTCCAGGAGGCGACCGGTCCCGGCCTCCCGTAGCTGGGCGAAGGTGAAGCCCCGGCCATCGCCAATCTCGGGATTGTAAACGCGGAACTGGTGGCCGTGATATCGCTGGGCAAGGGGTCCGGGCAGGTTGTCCACAAGGGGAGCGAAGCGACCGAAATGGTCCGTCCACTCCGCGTCGGTCAGCCCGGCAAGGCCCACGGTGGCGGCGGCGCGGTCGTTCCGCCATCTGAGCCGGAGACTCGGGAAGTCAGCCGCCCGGACCGGATCGGCGAAATCGGCTCCGAGGATCGGGAGGCGGGGATCAGGACGGTAGTCCGCGGACAGAGGCATGCTCCCGAGATGACCGCCACCGCCGCCGACCGCAAGACCTGATCCTTGCCTATCCGCGCCCGCATGTTAACCGGAGCCAATGAGCCGCAAGATCACCCTCGACTTCCTGAAGACCGAAGCCGCCTCCGGCACGGCTCTGGCCCTGGCTGCAGCCCTCGCCATCTTCCTCGCGAATTCGCCCTGGGCGACGAGCTATTTCAGCGTGATCAAGCATCCTCTGACCTTTCAGGTCGGAGACTTCGAGATCACCAAGCCTGTCCTGAAATGGATCAAGGACGGGCTGATGACGATCTTCTTTTTCGTCGTCGGGCTTGAGATCAAATACGAAATCCTCAGGGGCGAGCTCTCAAACCCGCGCAAGCTGGCGCTCCCGGTTCTTGGAGCCCTCGGCGGCATGGTCGTACCGGCAGCGGTCTATCTCGCCTTCAACATGGGACCGGGCGGCGCTGTCGAAGGCTGGCCGGCGCCGGTCGCCACGGATATCGCTTTCGCCCTCGCGGCCCTGGCCATAGCGGGTCCCCGCCTGCCACTGTCCCTGCGGACCTTCCTGCTGACCCTCGCCATCGCCGACGACCTTGGCGCGGTGGTGCTGATCGCGACCCTGTTTACCGAGCGGATCGACCTTGTCGCCCTGGCGGGCGCAGGCGTCGTGCTGGCCCTGATGGCCCTGGCCGGACGCTGGAGGGGCGCACCCTACGCCCTGTTCGGCGTTCTGGCCTTCCTGGTGTGGGCCTTCACCCTGGAGAGCGGCGTGAACCCCTCGATCGCCGGCGTGGCGGCGGCGATGACCATTCCGATCGAGCCCCGGCGGCCCGGTGAGTCCGGGATGCTCAAGCAGATGATGCACGCCCTTCATCCCTATGTGGCCTACGGCGTCATGCCGATCTTTGCATTCGCGGCGGCGGGCTTCTCGTTCGGGGACCTGTCGGCGGACAACCTGCTCAGTCCCGTGGCGATCGGCATCGCCGCCGGCCTCTTTATCGGCAAGCAGATCGGGGTCTTCGGCGCCTCGGTCCTGGCCATCCGCCTGGGGATCGCCAGACGGCCGAGCGACTCCACCTGGGTGGAGATCTACGGCTGCGCCCTGCTCTGCGGCGTCGGCTTCACCATGAGCCTGTTCATCGGCGCCCTGGCCTTCGACGCCGAGAACCCGACGGCGCAGAGCGCTGTGCGGCTGGGTGTCATCGGCGGCTCGCTCCTGTCAGCCGCGGTCGGGATGGCGGTCCTGGCCTGGCGCCAGAGGCAAAGGGACCAGCTTGCTGCAACTGAGGCCGGCGCTCAGGGCTGAGTCCGTCCACGGCTGGCCGGCGCTCAGGAGAAGGCGGCTTTCATGGCCTCCGCCGCCTCGCGGGCCGCCGTCTCCACCGCGGGCGAGACATCGCCCATGATGTAAAAATCGTGCAGGAGGTCCGGATAATGGACGTGGCGCACAGGCACGCCCGCCGCATCCAGCCGCCGCGCGTAATCCCGGCCCTCATCCTGGAGCGGGTCATATCCGGCCGTCACGACGTAGGCCGCAGGCGTGGCCGAGACATCCACATTCGAACCCAGGATCACCCGGTCGATCTCGGGATGGCCGTCGGCGGCCAGGCACTTCACGAACCAGTCGATCGCCGCTTTGGTAAGGAGCGGGCCGTCCATCCGCTTGCGGCTCTCGGTCTCGGTCTCCGGGCAGATGTAGGGATAGAGCAGCATCTGGAAGACCAGGCGACGCTTCGGGTCCGCCTTCAGGTCGATGGCGACCGAAGCGGCGAGGTTGCCGCCCGCCGAGCATCCCCCGACCCCGATGCGGGCGGGATCGAACCCGATCTCGGAAGCATGATCGAAGGCCCACTTCGTTGCGGCGAGACAGTCGTCGTGGCTGGCGGGAAAGGGATTCTCCGGGGCGAGGCGATAGTCGATCGCGAGGACCCGGCAACCTGAATAAGCGGCCAGGCGCCGGCAGTGCCCGTCATGGGTTTCGAGGTTGCCGATGGCAAAGCCCCCGCCATGGAAGTAGACGAGGCCAGGGGTGACCTCCGGGGCGCCCGCAGGCGTATAGAGGCGCGCACCGACCGAGCCGGCGCCGCCGTCGACCTGCAGGTCGCGGGTCACTACGTCCTTCGGCGCCCGGGTGTTCTGGCTGGTGCGCTGCATGACATAGCCTGCGCGCACCATCTCCGGCGGCAGGCTGTCCAGGGGCGGCGCCTGCTGGCCGGCGGCGGCGGCGGCCTCAGCCTCGAGCATGGCCTTGAAATGCGGATCCATGTGTGCGCCTCCTGCTGGCGTTGAGGGTTCAGCCGACCCGGCGTTCGCGGCCTTGCCAGTAGGGCTCGCGAAGCTCCCGCCGCAGGACCTTTCCCGAAGGATTACGCGGCAGGACTTCGATGAAGTCGACGGTCTTGGGGATTTTGTAGCCGGCGATCAGGGTCCGGCAGTGGGCGATCACGCCCTCAGAATCCTGTGCGGCGCCCGGCCGCAGTACGACGATGGCCTTCACCGCCTCGCCCCAGCGGTCATCTGGCACACCGATCACGGCGGCGTCCGCCACGGCGGGATGCGACATCAGGGCGTTCTCGACCTCGGCGGGATAGACGTTCTCGCCGCCGGTCACGATCATGTCCTTCACCCGGTCGTGGATGAACAGGTACCCGTCGGAGTCGAAGAATCCGGCGTCGCCCGAGCGGAACCAGCCCTCGGCGTCGATGGACTGGGCGGTGGCGTCGGGCCGGTTCCAGTAACCCTTCATGATCCCTTCAGAGCGGATCTCGATCTCGCCGACCTCGCCCACCTCGGCGTCGCGACCGGCGATTCGGACCCGGATTTCGTAGCCGGGAGATGGCCGTCCGCAGGAGCGAAGCTTGCCCAGGGCCGCGTCATGAGCCTCGGGCGGCAGGTAGCATCCGCCGCCAATGGTCTCGGTCAGCCCGTAGAGCTGCATGAAGCGGGATCCGAAACGCGCCTGGGCCCGGGTCAGCACCTCCTCAGAGATCGGCGAGGCGCCATAGTAGACGTAGTCTAGTTGGGACAGGTCAGCCTGGGCCTGCTCGGGGTGCTGCAGGACCATGTTGATGATGGCCGGGGCCAGGAAGGCGTGGCGTACCCCATGCTCACCGAACAACCTGAGCATCAGGCCGACATCGACCTCGCGCATGATGATGCAGCGGCCGCCCATAAGGAGACCCAGCATCCCGAGGTTGGCGCCCGCCACGTGGAAGAGCGGCATGCAGACCAGGACGGCGTCATCAGGTTCAATCAAGGCCCAGGCGGTGCTGGCGCTGCGGAAACAGGCGGCGTAGTTGGCCTCGGTCAGTTGGACGCCTTTGGGCAGGCCCGTGGTTCCGGAGGTGTAGAGCTGGATGACATCGTCATCGGCGCGGGCGGGACGCTGCGGGTCGACAGCGGGATGAGCGCCGATCCAGTCCCGGAAGCCCGGCCAGGACGGATGTCCCGGCTCGAACTGGATCCGCGTCGAAAGGTCCGGAAGCTCTTCGGACAGGCCCCCGATCATGCCGGCGTACTCGGCCGCGACCACGATGAGCCGGCATCCAGCGTCCTTGAGGATGAAGGCCACCTCCGGCGGCGCAAGGCGCCAGTTCACAGGGTTGAGACAGGCGCCCGCCTTCAGGCAGCCAAACCATAGGACGAAGAAGTCGGCGTTGCCGCGGGCCAGGGTCCCGATCCTTTCACCCGGCTTCACACCGGCTGCGATCAGCGCCTGGGCGCACTGCGAGGACAGGGCGTCGAGTTCCGCGTAGGTGATCTGCTCTTCCTGGAAGACCAGGGCGACGGCGCCGGGCCTCACCCGGGCGTGATGCCGCACCACGTCCGCAGCGCAGGACAGTTCGGGAAGAACGATGCTTTGCGCTTCGGGCATGGCGATCCTGTCCGGCAGGGTCCGTAGGGCGTGTCTCGGGAAGGATGACCGCCCCGGAGCCATCCCCCGGGGCGGTGGAAGTCTTACTCTGCGGCCTGGGGCGCGTAGCCCAGGACGGCCTTGGTCTCGAGGAACTCGTGGAAGCCGTAGTCGCCCCACTCGCGGCCGTTGCCGCTCATCTTGTAGCCGCCGAAGGGCGCCATCATGTCCCCGCCGCCGCCGTTGATGGACACCTGGCCCGCGCGGAGCTTCGAGGCGATCTTGCGCGCCTTGTCGAGGTCGCCGGACTGGACATAGGCGGCCAGGCCGTACTCGGTGTCGTTGCCGATATCGATAGCCTGGTCGACCGAGTCGTAGCCGAGGATGGACAGGACGGGCCCGAAGATCTCTTCTTTGGCGATGGTCATGTCATTGGTGACGTTCGCAAAGACGGTGGGCTTCACATAGTAGCCCTTGTCCAGGCCCTCGGGCCGGCCCGTGCCGCCGATGACCAGCGTCGCGCCCTCGTCGATGCCGGCCTGGATCAGCTTCTGGATCTTGTTGAACTGCACCTCGGAGACGACAGGACCCAGCTGGGAGTTGCCGTTGGGGTCGCCGACCGTCACCTGGGAGGCGGCCTCGCGGGCCACGGCGATGGCCTCGTCCATGCGGGTCTTCGGCACCAGCATGCGGGTCGGGGCGTTACAGGACTGACCGGAGTTGGTCATTATGGTCGCCACGCCGCGGGCTACGCCCTTGGCGAAGGCGTCATCGTCCAGGACGATGTTCGGGCTCTTGCCGCCCAGCTCCTGGGCCACGCGCTTGACGGTCGCAGCGGCGTTGCGCGCCACCTCGATGCCGGCGCGGGTCGAACCGGTGAAGGACACCATATCGATGTCCGGATGGCTCGACAGGGCCACGCCCACGGACGGACCGTCGCCATGCACCATGTTGAACACACCGGCGGGAACGCCGGCGGCATGCATGATCTCGGCGAAGATATGCCCGGAGAAGGGCGCCACTTCCGACGGCTTCAACACCATGGTGCAGCCGGTGGCGATGGCGGGCGCCACCTTGCAGACGATCTGGTTCAGCGGCCAGTTCCAGGGGGTGATGAAGCCGCACACGCCGATGGGCTCCTTCACCAGGAGCGTCGGTCCGCGCTGCTCCTCGAACTTGAAGTCCTTGAGGACGTTGATGGCGGTCGACAGGTGGCCCATGCCGATCGGCACCTGGGCGCGCTGGGCGAGGGAGGCGGGGGCGCCCATCTCCTCGGTCACGGCGACGGCCAGGTCGCCAAAGCGCTTCTGGTACTCGGCCAGGATGCGGTTCAGGACGTCCAGGCGCTCCTCGCGGGTGGTCTGGGACCAGGTCTTGAAGGCCTTCTTGGCTGCAGCGACGGCCTTATCGACGTCCTTGGCCGAGCCCAGGGCGATCTTGCCGCACACGCCTTCGGTGGCGGGATTGATGACGTCGAGAGTCTTCAGCTCCACCGGATCGACCCACTGGCCGTCGATGTAGAATTTCACGTACTCGCGCATGGCGTCCTCCGGGATGTGGTCCTTGCGGGCGCCGGGAAGTCCGCATGCGCCTTCGTCCTTTACAATAGTGATCAGAGGCCCGCGTGGAAGGGGGATTCAGACTCTGAACCTGCGGAGTCAGGCCTGGTGGACGAGGGCGAGGCCCGCAACAGGGCTGCGGCCCTTCAGCACATATCCGGCCTGTATGGACCCGATGTAGAGATCTCTCAGGTCCGGTCCGCCCCAGGTCACGTTGGTCGGGTGATCGACCACCTCACCCGTGGGATCGTGGATCACGGTGACCGTGTCGCCGGAAGGCGTGATGGCCACGACCTTGTTCGCCGCCGGCAGGCAGACCCACAGATTGCCGTCGGCGTCCATGCCGACGCCGTCGGTATAGCCGAGATCCTCTTCCTTTACCGGGGGAAGCCCCCGGCCCGCCAGTTGTCCCAGGACCGGCCCATATCGCACGCCGGGGCCCAGCCTGGCCCCCGGCAGGATTTCGAAGACCAGGACGTCGGCGGCCGAGGTTTGGGCGCAGAACAGCCGCCGGTGATCCGCCGATAGGGCAAGGCCGTTCGGGAACTTCAGGCCTTCGGCGACGATCTCGCAGGTCCCGTCCGGCCGAAGGACGAACAGGAACCCGTCGGCGCGACCGTCCAGGGCCCGGGGCCAGGTCTCCGCGTGGGTGGAATTGGCGCACCAGATGTTCCCATCGCGGTCCACCACCGGATAGTTTGCGCTGGTCAGTCGTCGACCCCCGACCTCCTCGACCAGGGTCTCATGAACGCCCGTCTCCGGGTCGAACCTTTGAAGCGGACCCTCCTCGCGGTCATAGATGCCGAAGTTGGCGATGATGATCCGCCCCTGCCGGTCCATGTTGATCCCATTGGGCGCGCCGCCCCGGGGTCCCATGCGGACAAAACGCCCGTCCGGCAGGATCTCGGCCACTGCGCACTGGTGGTCCGAGGCGAAGACCCGGCCTGCGGCGCTGACGACCACGTCCTCAGGCCGGTCAATGCCGACGGCGATCTTCTGGAAGGACGCGGTTTCGATCGGCGTAAGCGGCATGACGAGCTCCGGGGTTGCGCCCGGCACAGTGCCTCCGGTCAGGCCGCCTCGACAAGTCCTGCGAGCGCGGCTAAAGCCCCTCCTGCTGCAAGGAGAGCCTCATGAGCCCCCTCTTGATCATCATCCCGTTCTTCCTGGCGTTCGCCATCTTGAACATCATAGACATGGGGCGGCTCGACTAGGCCATGCCCCCCACGGGTCGCGGCACAGCCCTGGTCACTGGCGGGCCGCGCAGGATCGGGCGGGAGTTGGTCCGCGCCTGCGCCGCCGCCGGCTATGACGTCGCCATCCATTGTCGTCGTGAGGACGACGACGCCCGGGCGGCACTCGCAGAGGTTCGCGCCGCCGGCCGCTCCGGCGCCATCCTTGCCTGCGACCTGGGCGATGAAGTCGCCGTTTCGGAACTTGTCCAGCGCACGACCGGGGCCCTCGGCCCCCTGACCCTGCTGGTGAACAGCGCCTCCCTCTTCCGGAACGACGCCTTCGGCGAGCTCGAGCGGGCGTCCTGGGACGCGCACCTGGACATCAACCTGCGCGCGCCCCTGGTCCTGTCGCGCGACATGGCCGCCCAAGGCCTGGCCGGTCATATCGTTCACATTCTCGATCAGCGGGTGCTGGCGCCCGGTCCGGACTATTTCTCCTACACCCTGTCCAAGGCCGCACTCTGGTCGGCCACCCGGATGATGGCGATCGAGCTGGCCCCGCGCATCCGGGTCAATGCGATCGGGCCGGGGCCGGTGCTGGCCAACCCCGACCAGTCGCAGGCGGACTTCGAGGCCGAGGCGGCGTCTACGCCCCTGGGACGCGCCGTCGATCCCGCCGATATCGGCCGGGCCCTGACCTACCTGATCGGGGCGGCCAGCGTGACCGGGCAGATGATCGCTGTGGATGGCGGACAGCACCTGGACTGAGCAATGCCAGCCTCCGTCGCCCCCTCCGTCACGCGCCGCCAGAAGGTCCTCGTCCGGGGGCTCAGGCTGGAGGCCTTCATCGGGATTCATGATCACGAGAAAGGTCGCGCGCAGTCCCTCGCCATCGACGTCGAGATCGATCTGGCGGGACGGCGGGTGGAGAGCCTGACGGATACTGTGAACTACGAGGAGGTGGTCGACGCCGTCCGCAGGATCGCCAGCGCCGGCCATATCGACCTGGTGGAGACCTTCGCCGAACGACTGGCCGAAGCCTGCCTCGCTCATGAGGGCGCCCTGCGCGTCAGGGTCATGATAATGAAGCCCGGCGCCCTGGCCCCCGACGCCGAGGCGGCGGGAGTAGAGTTGATCCTCGAAAGGAACGAAACATGACGGACTCCTCGAGCGCGACGCCGTACGACGAGGACCTGACGTTGGTCCTGGTCGTCCACGGGCTGTTCATCGGCTCCCTGCTGGGCTTCGCCCCGGCGGCGATTGTCGGTTTGATCATCGCCCTTGTCGCCCAGGAGACGGCGGGTCCGATCGCCCGGAGCCATTACCGGTTTCAGATCCGGACCTTCTGGATCGGCCTCCTGGCCTGGGCCGTGGCCGGAGTCGCCATGTTCTGGGGAGCCGTGTTCTCCGTGGTCTTGATCGGCATTCCGCTGCTGATTGTCTCGGGGATCGCAGTGGGGGCGATCTGGCTCTGGGCTCTCGTCCGCAGCGCCCTCGGTCTCGCCTGGGCCGTACAGGGACGGCCCTGCCCCAGACCGGACAGCCTGGCGGCCTGATATCCAGATCCTAGGATTGCGTCAGCTTGGAGTCGCCCTGGTTCTGCATGGCGGCCTCGAGAAGGTCCAGGGTCTTTGACGCAGAGCGGCCCAGACCGCGAAGCCGGCGCTCTGAAAGGACGTCCAGCGCCGACGATAAGGCAGCTCTTGCCCCGGCGCGCTCCCCACGGTCCTTTCGGGTGATGCCCAGGCGGGTCAGCAAGAGACGCGCCAGATTCAGCTGCAGCAGGGCCCACGACTCCGGGTCGCGAGCAACCGAGACATTCACCAGTGTAGATCGGAACGCCTTCTCGGCGGAATTCAGGACCGCTACATCCCCCGAAATCTCGGCGACCCGGGCAAGACCGAGGGCCTTGAGCGCCCCAGCCTGCGCCTTCAGGACCAGGCCCTCGCGCTTCTCGGTGATCTTGGCGACCTGCTCGAAGCAGGTGATGGCGTGCATGAAGCTGAGGGCATCGCCCGAGATCTCCCCAAGGACCTGGCGCCCACGACCGCGGAGGAACTCCCCCTTCGCGCGATCGATAGGGCTGTGTTCAAGACGAAGGTCCGACAGGACGTGGTCCAGCAGGTTCACGCCTGCAAGGCAAATCTCGGCATCCTCCTCAACCTCGCCAATGGCGATCTGAGCGCTGGCTCTCACAAACCCGATCCGGGCTATGGTGAGGGGCTCAAAGTCCGGTGTGAGACCTGATGCCGCCGAGAGCGTATCCCGGACCGCGGCGCGGAGGAGAGGTGCATCCGCGAGCCGGGCGCCCCACTCGCAAAGCAACTGCGCTCTGAGGATATGGCCCTCTACCGACAACATACGGGCGATACGAATCCGACGGGACATGGCCTTGAGGGTGGCGATGGGCTGGGCGAAACGCGCCGCCGCCACCCTTGCAGCCTGTCCGTCTCCGGTCGCCAGGTTCCGACGCCCGGAGACGACCAGGAGACCGATCTCGGCAAGCGGGGCCACCAAGCCCCGCCTGGCCTCAGCCAAGGCGTCCTCGAACGCCCCCTCCGCTGCGTCGAGAAGTCCGGGGTCGCCAAACAACTCGACCCCAAGCAAGGCGGCAAATCCCTGCTCGCAACGGGCCCTCGCCCAAACTGCAGAGTGTGCGACAGATAATTCAAGGGCCTCTTCGGCTGCCGAGGCGGCGCGGCTCAGAGCGCGAACTTCTCCGCTTCGGCGGGTCACTTCCCGCCACAGGACTGCAGAGTCGAGACGCAACTGGGCCCGCCGGCGACCGCTCGCTCGGACCGCCAGGGCGTCGGCCGCCGTCGCCTCGTCCAACAGCATGCCGAGGGGGAGGATTTCCACCAGGGACATGTCGTCGGCGCTGAGGCCGTCGCGCGGCGTCAAGCCGCCCAACTCATCAAGCAGCTTCCTGACCTGACGGTTCAGCCCAAGCATGCACACACTCCGGCCTGAGACGACCCCGGGCGGGTTAAAGGGGAGGCACAGGATTCAATTCCCGATAGCAAAGCTCATGCCAATCGGGGAGATTCGGATTTGTCTTCCGCAAGGATGGCCTGGCGCTCGGCCGGGCTCAGCGTCCGCCAGGCCCCTGGCGCGAGATCCGGAGGCAGGTCGAGAGACCCGATCCGGTCCCGGTGAAGCTCGAGGACACGGTTTCCAGTGGCGGAAAACATGCGCCGGACCTGATGATAGCGCCCCTCGGTGAGCGTAAGCCGGGCGACGCGAGGCTCCAGAACCTCCAGGTAAGCGGGGGCCAGCGGTCTTTCTTCTCCCTCGAGCGTCAGGTCGCCCCGGGCGAAGATGTCGGCTTCGTCGCCCCGGAGCGGCCATTGGAGACTCGCAATGTATCGTTTTGGGGCATGCGTACGTGGCGAAATGATACGATGCAGGAAAGAGCCGTCGTCTGTGATCAGCAGCAGTCCCGTGGTGTCCCGGTCCAGACGCCCCACCGTCGACAGCGCCGGGGTGCGGATGCGCCACCGGGGCGGCAGGAGTTCATAGACGCTGCGGCCGGGCTCTTTATGGGAACAGACCACCCCGGCGGGCTTGTGCATCATCAGGACGAGCGGCGCTGGCGGATCTACGGGGGCGCCGCGGACGGTGAGCCTTTCCGGGATGTCCGCGGTGAGCGCAATGCGGGCGCCGGCGTCTGTTGCGGCCTCGCCATCAAGGATGATGGCCCGCTCCCGGACCAGTGCGTGGATCTCGCGACGCGAGCCATAGCCCAGGTTGGCCAGGAGACGGTCCAGGCGAACGGCGGGGGGAAGGCTCATCGACGGGCCTCGTAGACCTTGAAGGCGCGGCTTTCCGCCACCAGACGAACCTGCCGGAAGGCGGAGGTGAGGGCGGGCTCGTAGGGGAGATGCCGGTTCGCGGTCACCCAGCAGGCTCCACCCGACCTCAGTCTCCGGGCGGCGACCTCGATGAAGGCAAGGCCAAGGGCCCGGTCTTCCCGACCACCGTCATGGAAGGGGGGATTCATGAGGACGAAGTCGAGGTCCGCGCCGCCGCCCTCAGACCGGCGGACATCGTCATGCCGGAACAGAGCCCTGGAATCGCTCACATTGCGGCGGGCGCAGGAGATGGCTCGGCGATCAATGTCCCAAAGCTCCAGGCCCGTCACCCGGTCGCTTTGAAGGGCCCGGACGGCCAGGATTCCAAGCCCGCAGCCCAAGTCGGCGCCGTAGCCTTCAAGGGCCGGCAGGGCCTCCAGCAGAAGGGCGGTGCCCGCATCAAGCCTGTCCCAGCTGAAGACACCCGGCTGGGTCCACAGGCCCAGGCGCGAGTCCAGACGCATGGCGCCAGCCTCCAGGGCGGCGTCCAGGCCGACGGGCTGAGCGGGACGGTTCGTCCTGCAGATCCTGTGCTTCCGGCGAGGCTCGTCGGAGACGTCGCAGCCGAACCCGCGGAGGGTCTCGGCGATCCGGGCGCCGCCGCGATCACGGGGCCCCAGGGCGACGATCTCGGCGCCCTGGGGCAGAAGTTGGATCGCTCGGGCCAGGACCCAGTCTCGCTCAAGCCGGCCTGGGGGCGCCAGGATCAGGGCCGAGCCGAACGGGGACCGGGGTGTTTCGCAAAGGTCCGCTCCGGCAGGCTCCAGGGGCGAGACTTGGAGGGCGCCTGGCGGCTCCCTGAAGAGGATCGGCGGTGGATGGCCGTAAAGCAGGACAGGCGGCGTCATCCGCGGGACTAGCCCCGTTCCCGGGTGCGGGCGAAGGCGATGCCGGAATAGCGTTCGGCGACGTAGCCAGTTTCCCAGCCCGACTTTGAGAGAAAGACCGGCTGGCCGTCGATGTCCTCGGCCATGGCCGAGCGGTAGGCGGCTGAAAAGGCGCCGAGGTCCGCCTGAGAACCGGTGACCCAGCGGGCCTCTGTGTAGGGGCTGGCCTCGAAGATCACCTCCAGCTGGTACTCGCTGGCGAGCCGGTCGGCCATGACCTCGAACTGAAGCTGTCCGACCGCCCCTACGATGAAGTCGGAACCGATGAGCGGCCGGAAGAGCTGGGTGACGCCCTCCTCCGCCAGCCCCTCAAGGGCCCGGCGCAGATGCTTGGCCTTCAGGGGGTCCTTGACACGGACCCTCTGAAGAATCTCCGGGGCGAAGTTGGGGAGCCCGGCGAACCGCAGGGCGCCCGTTTCAGACAGGCTGTCTCCCACCCTCAGAACCCCGTGGTTGGGGATTCCGATCACGTCGCCGGCAAACCCCTCCTCGGCCAGCTCCCGGTCCGAAGCGAAGAACATGATGGGGGCGTTCACCGAGAGCTGACGGCCGGTGTTCTGGACCTTCAACTTCATTCCTCTGTGGAAGCGCCCCGAACACAGACGCAGGAAGGCGATCCGGTCGCGGTGATTGGGGTCCATGTTGGCCTGGACCTTGAAGACGAAACCACTGACCTCAGGGTCGCCGGGCGCCACATGGGTTTCCACATCGGCCCGGCGGGCTGCAACCGGACGCGGGGGCGGGGCGTAAGCGCCCAGGCCGTCGAGCAGTTGTTCGACGCCGAAACGCCTCAGGGCCGACCCGAAGAAGACCGGCGTCATGTGGCCTTCCAGGAAGGACTGGGGATCGAAGGCGGGTGAGGCGCCCTGGACGAGTTCCACACTTTCCAGCAGTTCGTCACGCTCCTCCGGCGTCAGATAGGCGTCCATGGCCGCACCGTCGCCGGGCACGGGAGGGGGATGACCGGCCTGCTCCCGTTCGACGGCAGAGCGCTCGAAGGGCTGGAAGAGGCGCGAGCGCAGGTCCAACATGCCCTTGAACCGGCCCCCGGATCCGGCCGGCCAGAAAAGCGGCGCCGGGTTCAGGACCAGCTTGCTGGCGATCTCGTCGAGCAGCTCAAGAGGGTCCTGCGCCTCCCGGTCCATCTTGTTGATGAAGGTCACTATGGGGATGTCCCGCAAGCGGCAGACCTCGAACAGCTTCAGGGTCTGTGGCTCAATCCCCTTGGCGGCGTCCAGCACCATC
The DNA here is from genome assembly GCF_020402505.1 of Phenylobacterium sp. GTDB lineage: Bacteria > Pseudomonadota > Alphaproteobacteria > Caulobacterales > Caulobacteraceae > Phenylobacterium. Next base: position 29,390 of record NZ_JADBZL010000066.1, read on the forward strand.
ACGGCGGCGTCGGCTGCGGTCAGGGTGCGATAGGTATCCTCCGAAAAGTCCTCGTGACCTGGGGTGTCCAGCAGGTTGAACATCAGGCCCTGGTGATCGAAGGTCATCACACTGGCCGAGACCGAGATGCCCCTTTCGCGCTCGATCTTCATCCAGTCCGAGCGGGTGCGGCGATTCTCGCCCCGAGCCCGCACCTGACCGGCAGCCCGGATCGCGCCCCCAGAAAGCAGCAAGGTCTCGGTCAAGGTGGTCTTGCCCGCATCCGGATGAGAGATAATCGCGAACGTGCGGCGGCGGGCAGCCTCGGCGGCGGGGGACTGGATCATGGCCTTGAGGTAGCCTGCGGGCCTCGCCGGCGCAATTCAGCAGCCGGGTCCTCCCCTGCCATCCGGTCAGGTCCCGGTCCGTTTCCCGAGCTTGTTCCAGACTTCCTGGTTGGCCCAGGCGCCGCTGTTTTTTGTCTCCTGCAGCTTGAGAAGCTGGGCCAGCATGTCGTAACCGACGCTGCAGTAGCGGACGGTGACGTCCCGAGGGTTGCAGCCCTGATGCGGGGGCAGGAAGAGAACGCCGTTCACGGCAGGTTGCTTGGCCATGACCAAGGCGGCCAGCCTTCGCGCCTGGACAGGCTGATTCAGGTGAAGCTTTGGATCCTCAGCGTACAACTCCTGACCCAGGATGAGGATCTGCGGAAAGGTCACCTCACGGATCTTGTAGGAGAGGAGGTCCTGGACCATGTCCTTCTGGTCGAACTGCATCACCCAATCGTTCATCAGGAAAAGCACGATCGCATCTCCCCACCGATCCTGACGGTTGACCGACTTGCGCAACGAAAGGCGCCTCTCGGCGATCAGTTACGAGAACTCCGTCAGAGAATCCAGAGGTTGGCCTACCCTTCCTCAACAACTTCCGTGAGAAAGTGTCTTCCTTGCCGGTCCTCGATCTCCACCACCCAGAGATCGGGGTCAATGGTTCGGGCTCGTGCAATGTAGGCGTCGAGGTCGGCCTCTTGCTCAGCACGGGAGGGGCGTATCCAGACGGTTTCCCCGTCAGCACGGGTCGCCTCGGAGAAAAGGCGCGCCGCGCCGCTGGTGAGATTCAACACCTTGACCAGAACCGATCCGGCTCGGGCATCACCCTTGACCGACACGACCGCGAAGCCCCCACCGAGTTCAACCCGCCGGATGAGGGCGGCCACCCAGATGTCCGTGGAGAATTTCAAGCGTCCCGCCGCTGGTCTAGGATGTGTCTGGCGGCGGCGCGAGTATGAGGTGGCGCAGCCGGACCCTGTAAGGGAGTTGTCATGCCCCATCCCTTTGCGTGCATCAATCCCGCCGCCCTTGCTATGGCGATGGCGGCGACCCTGACGCTCGGGGCGGCGGCCGCAGCCGCGAACGACATCTACTACGAGCGTAGCCTCATGGCCGAGGCCGGCGCCCGCTGTAACCTCTTTACGCCGCAACTCCAGTCCGCCCTCGTATCGGCGCGCGAGCAGGCCCGTGGGGCGGCGTTGCGGGCGGGCGTTCCAGCTCAAGATGTCCGGGCCATCGCGGACAGGGCCAGAGATCGTGCGAGGTCAACGCCCTGCGACTCGCAAGACCTCGGGATCGCCGCCCAGCGGGTCCGCAACGGGTTCGCGGGATACGCCCGCCTTATCCGGCAGAACTTTCCGGGGGATGTCGGCGTCTGGACGGCCGACCGGTCGGTAAACTCCCGGCGGCCAGTCTGGAGGCTGAGCCAGGACGTCCGCCAGGGGGCGCTCCAGATGCGGCTCGGGATCGCAGGTCGGCCCGGCGCAGAACACCTGATGGCTGTCGCGACCTTCCCCGACGGCGTTCGGCCCTATACCGCGAGGATTGTCATGCGTGACCGGCGACTGACCTCCGGCCCCTACTTGGATACGCGGGGCGCGAGCCTGAAGTCGCTACCCCTGCACATGCGGATCCCCAGGTCCGGGCCCTTCGAAAGCTACTCCGCCGAGAGCCGGTCTCCCTCCGGGGCGGATCTCCTGCCGCCCGGGATGGCTTCCGGCTGGGCCTTCCGGTTCCCGGCGCAGGCCGCAGAGGCGATAGCGGAACTTGACCCTCGGGAGTCCATCCAGGTCGAGTTTCTGTTCGCTTCGGGGCCGCCCCAACGCGTCTTTCTCGAGGTCGGCGACTTCACTGCGGCGCGGGCCTTCCTTGCCGTTAAAGCCGGTTAGGCGCCCGGGGGCCAGTCAGGGCTGGCTCTGGCGGGGTGTGATCGCCGACGACGACGGGTAGGCGAACCGTGACTTCTGTCCCCTCCCAGGGGCGGCTGCTTATCGACAAGGCGCCGCCGTGGAGCCCCGCCAGAGCCTTCACGAGGCTCAGGCCCAGACCCACCCCGGCCGCCCTCTGATCGAGACTTCCCGCCTGCTCGAAGGGCCGCCCCAAACGGTTGAGGTCCTCAGGGGGAATACCGCGCCCAGTATCGGCCACGCAGAGCACCAGGTCGTCCTCCTCGGCATGAAGGGACAGAAAGATCCGCCCTCCGGAGGGCGTGGCCTTGATGGCGTTTGACAGGAGATTCAGGGCGATCTGCTTGAGGGCCCGGCGGTCGGCCCGGACCGGGATGGGCGCGCGCATTTCCGGGGTCACGAAAGTCAGCCCCGCGCGCTCGATCTGCATGCACATCAGCCGGATCACCGCCGTCGCAGCCTCCCGAGCATCAACAACCTCGGGATGGAGTTCCAGGCGTTCCGCCTCGATCCGGGACATATCCAGGACGTCGCTGAGGAGCTCAAGAAGCAGCTCCCCGGACTCGTGGATCAATTCGGCGTAACCCCGGTAACTCTGCGGCAGAGGACCGAGCGCCTCTTCCCGCATCGCGTCGGCGAAACCCATGATGGCGTTGAGGGGGGTTCGGAGCTCGTGGGACAGGCAAGCCAGAAAGCGGGACTTGCCGGCGCTCCTGGCCTCGGAGTCCCTGAGCGCCGCCTCAAGGGCGGCTTCGCGAGCGACTATGGCGCGGGGGTCGATAATGACCTCTTCCACAGGAGACCCGGATACGGGCCCGCGCGGCGCCTCTCTGAGATGCGACCGACTCATTGCCATTTCTCAAGGCTAGTGGCGCCAGAAGGGCCGCGGGAGTCGCTCCTGTGAATTCCCGGTGGATAACCTTTGGGGTCCCCAGATCTCTTGGCGCTTGCGCGGCGAAGACCGCGCTCCTAGACCGGTGACCTGCGGGACCGGGACAAGTCCCTGCCCGGTAAACTCCAGGATCCCAGCCTCGTGACCGCTTCCGCAACCTTCGACGAACGTCTCGATGATCTGGTTGAGACCTTCGATCTCCTGGGGGACTGGGAGGAACGGTATCGCCACGTGATCGACCTGGGCCGCAGCCTTGCTCCGCTCACTGACGCCGAACGATCGGAGGCCAACCGGGTCAGAGGCTGCGCCAGCCAGGTCTGGCTGGTCACCGAAATGACCCCGGATGGCGCCCTAGTGTTCCGCGGGGACTCAGACGCTCACATCGTGCGGGGCCTTATCGCTCTTCTACTGAACCTGGTCTCCGGTCTGCGGCCGGAAGAGATTGCGGACTTTGACCCAGCGGCCGCCCTGGGCCGCCTGGGGCTGTCGGCGAACCTGTCCTCCCAGAGATCCAACGGACTCGCCGCCATGGCCGAGCGAATGCGTCGCGACGCGCGCGCGCACCTGCCGGTGCGCTGAGGCCAAGCCCACCCTCAAGTCGGGCGATCAGGCCGCCCGAATGCCTGAGACGAGTTTCATCGCTCGGTCGCCGCCGAGAACGGCGTCGTAGCCGAGGATCATATCGACGTCGGCGCCATTGGTGGCGAGGGGCAGGCGCATCCAAAGCACGGAGAGATGCGGCGCGCCGCGCCAGCCCTGGGAGTGAACCCCGATCGCTGGACGGCGGTCCTTGACGATGCCATCCAGCTCCCGCCGCCAGTAGTCGGCCGCGGGACCTGCATAGATCTCCGAAAGATTCCGGCCCGTGATCTCGGCGCCATAGACGCCGTAGAGACCGGTTCCGGCCAGGCGAACTCGGAAGCGACCGTCCGAACCCACCTCTGTCAGGCTGAGCATGGGGAGGAAGGACTTGATATCGGCCGGGCGTACGTCGGCGCGGGAAGGCAGTCGCCCGTCCCTCCGCAGACCCGCCCAGTAGGCGTAAAGCGCCTCCTGGGCGCCTTCGACCTTAGCGGTTGCGCCAAGTTCAGACACCATCTTCAGAGTCCCCTGCAACCCCTTGGATTCCTAACGAATCGTTTATCGCCTGATGCGCGAATCGGGGGCAAGCGAAAATTGGTTAACGAGACGCTTTCGGCCTTGAAGCGTCACGAAAAAACCCGGCCGCTGTCGCGGCCGGGCTGTCCGGTCCCGGAGTGTGGATCGACTGGTGTCAGGCCTTCCCACGGCGGCGGGGGGCTTGGCGACCACCCTGCCCAAGGCCCATCTGCTTCGCCAGATCAGAGCGCGCCTTGGCGTAATTGGGAGCGACCATCGGATAGTCCTTAGGAAGGCCCCACTTGGCGCGATACTCTTCCGGGCTCATATTGTATTTCGTCCGGAGGTGACGCTTTAGCGACTTGAACTTACGCCCGTCCTCAAGACAGATGATGAAGTCAGGCGTTATGGACCGGCGAACCGGCACCGCCGGATCCCGAGGAGCAGCCTCGACCGGTTCGGCAGCGCCGCTGACGCCCGCAAGGGCGCGATGGACGCTCTGGATGAGCGAAGGGAGCTCTGAGGCGGAAATCGTGTTGTTGCCAACATAGGCAGAGACAATATCCGCGGTCATCTCGATGACGCCGGTCTTTTCATCCATAATGAGTTTCCATTTCTCCGAAATACAGAAAAGGGCCGCTAGGGAGCGGACGCCAGAGGGGAATAGCGTTAGGGTGCAGAGACTGCAAGCATTCAAAAGTAAATTACTGCAGCCTCAGGTACGATTTCACGCTTCAGAGGCAGTCTCCTGATACCGGCCAAAACGAAGGCCTCCCTCGGGGCCAGAAACCCGGGAGGCCGAACGTCATCGAAATCTGGGTGCGTCCCAGTGCTCCCAGATATTGGGTAGGTCGGTGGAGACCTTGTCAGGATAGCGGGGCGGACGCTTCTCAAGGAAGGAGGTGACCCCCTCTTTGGCGTCGGCCATGGCGCCGCGGGCCTGGATTCCACGGCTGTCAGCCATGTGCGCCTCCATGGGATGGCTCGCCCCGGCCATCCGCCAGATCAACTGACGGGTCAGGGCGATGGAGACCGGGGCGGTGTTGTCCGCGATCTCGCGGGCCAGGGCGCGGGCGGCCGGCAGCAGGTCCTCGGGCGCGTGCAGGGAGCGGACGAGACCCCGTTCATGGGCCTCCTGCGCCGGGAAGACGCGCCCCGAATAGCACCACTCCAGGGCGGTCTGAACGCCCACGAGGCGGGGCAGGAACCATGAGGAACAAGCTTCCGGATTGATGCCGCGGCGGGAGAAGACGAAGCCATACTTCGCGTCGGTGGAGGCCATCCGGATGTCCATGGCCAGCTGCATGGTGACCCCGACGCCCACGGCGGGCCCGTTCACGGCGGCGATCACCGGCTTCAGGCTGTCATAGATCCGCAGGGTCAGGAGGCCGCCGCCGTCGCGCTGGACGCCTTCGACCGTACGAGCCTCCTTGTCCTGCCCGCCGCGGGTCGAATAGTCGAAGGTCGCCGCCCCGGCCGAGAGGTCTGCGCCGGCGCAGAAGGCGCGGCCGGCGCCGGTCACGATCACCACCCGGACGCTGTCGTCGGCGTCGGTCTGGTCGAAGGCGGCGATCATCTCCTGCATCATCTGCGTGTTGAACGCATTGAGCTTGTCGGGCCGGTTGAGGGTGAGGGTGGCGATGCCATCCTCGACTTCCAGGCGGATCGTCTCGAAGTTTGACATGGTCTTGCGTCTCCGTGGCGTTTCGGGTGCATCGGTCGGCCTTGACGGACCTTCCGTCAAGACCCGCATATGCACTCCGCAAGCCGGAGGACCGGCGGCCCGCAGCCGGGCGACGACCGAGGAGGATGACCATGCACCCCGCAACCCACGCCCGGACCCAGCCGGACCGCGCCGCCTACATCATGGGCGCTACGGGGGAGACCGTCACCTACGGCGAACTGAACGATCGCTCCAACCAGGGCGCCCAACTGTTCCGCTCGCTGGGCCTGAAGACCGGCGACGTCATCGCCCTGATGCTCGACAACCATCCCCGGTATTTCGAGATCGCCTGGGCCGCCCAGCGCTCGGGCCTCTACTTCACCTGCATCTCGTCCAAGCTGTCGGCGGGAGAGATCGAGTACATCATGAAGGACTGCGAGGCGAAGGTGCTGATCACCTCGGCCGGCGTGGGCCCGGTGATCGATGAGCTTCCGGCCCTCATTCCCGGCGTGAAACTCTACATGGTGGGCGAGGCTCGCGCGCCCTACGAAAGCTTCGAGGCGGCCCGGGCCGCCATGCCCACGGCGCCCATCGCCGACGAGACCGCTGGCGCGGACATGCTCTATTCCTCCGGCACGACGGGCCGACCCAAGGGGATCAAACCCCCGCTCACAGGCGCCGCGATCGACGAGCCCAACGCCCTGACGATGATGGCCCAGGGGCTCTTCGGGTTCCGGCCGGACAGCATCTACATCTCCCCTGCCCCCCTCTACCACGCTGCGCCTTTGCGCTGGTGCATGGGCGTTCACCGGATGGGCGGCACCGTCGTTGTGATGGAGAAGTTTGATCCCGAGACCGCCCTGGCCCTGATCGAACGCTACCGGATCGATGTCGGCCAGTGGGTCCCGACCCACTTCGTGCGCATGCTCAAGCTGCCGGCCGAGGTGCGGGCGAAGTACGATGTCTCCTCCATTCGCTCAGCGGTCCACGCCGCCGCCCCCTGCCCGATCCCCGTGAAGGAACAGATGATCGAATGGTGGGGCAAGGTGGTCCACGAATACTACGCCGGCTCCGAGGGCAACGGCTTCTGCTATGTCGGCCCCGAGGACTGGCTGGCCCACAAGGGCACGGTGGGCCGCTCGGTCCTAGGCGAGGTCAAGATCGTCGGCGATGATGGGGAGGAGGTCCCGCCCCGGACAGAGGGGACGGTCTACTTCGCGGGCGGCGCGCCCCTCGCCTATCACAACGCCCCGGAGAAGGTAGCCGAGAACACCAACAAGCACGGCTGGACCACCCTTGGCGACGTGGGCTGGGTCGACGAGGAGGGCTTCCTCTACCTCACCGACCGCAAGAGCTTCATGATCATCTCGGGCGGGGTGAACATCTATCCGCAGGAGCTCGAGAACCTGCTGATCACCCATCCCAAGATCACCGACGCCGCCGTGGTGGGCGCACCGCACGAGGAAATGGGCGAACAGGTCGCAGCCGTCATCCAGCCCGCCGACTGGGCCGACGCCAACGACGCCTTCCGGGCCGAGATCGCCGAGTTCTGCCGCGCCAACATCAGCCATGTGAAGTGCCCGCGGATCATCGACTTCATGGAAGAGCTTCCCCGGCACCCGACGGGCAAGCTCTACAAGCGCCTGATCCGCGACGCCTACTGGGGCAAGGAAGGCTCGAAGATCGTCTGACGCTGTCGGGCGGAAGGGGGTCTGCCGCGACGCCGGTTCGCCCCTAGAGCGGGATGTGTTTTAGCGGAATCTGGATTCTCAAATCGGGTCTGATGTGATTCACCCTTGCTGCTGGAGGAGGTCAGCAAGGATGGCGGCTCCGTATTCCATGGATCTTCGC
>NZ_JADBZL010000067.1:0-16837 GCF_020402505.1 Phenylobacterium sp.
CGCGGGTCACGATCTCCTGCGGCTGTTGGACCATGGTCCGGTGTCTCCTGCCCTTGGTGGGCAAGAGTGAGATATCGGCACGGTGAGTGCAACTATTTTGAAGCGGGCGCCTACTGTTGCTGTTGTTGCTGCCGCTCCAGGAGGAAGGCGCCTGACCCTGGACGCCTGCGACCTCCGCCGCGGGCGAAGCTGGGACTGGCGAGCCGGATGAACTCGGGCTCGCCGGTCACCGCACGGGACCGGCGGACGTTGACCCCGACGGCGAGCTGGCTCTCGGCCTCGCCCTTGTAGACGCCACGGGAGGGCGGAACGTCCGCATAATCGCGCCCGATCGCCGCCGAGATGTGCCTCTCGCCAGCGAGGGTATTGTTGGTGGGGTCAAAGCCGATCCAACGCGTAGACGGGAGAAACACCTCCAGCCAGGCGTGGGAGGCGTCCGGGTCGGACCGGTCGCCGCCCTCCCGGTCGGTGAATAGGTAGCCGGAGACGTACCGAGCCGGGATTCCCCAGCTCCGGCAGATCGTGATCATGATGTGGGCGAAGTCCTGGCAGACACCTCGGCGGGCCGAGAGCGCCAGATCGATGGGACTTTCGGCGTCGGTCACACCCGGCTCGTAGTCGAAGGCGTCGTAGATGGTTTCGGCAAGCCGGCGCACTGCGGTCAGGGGATCGCGATCCCGCAGGCGGTCCAGGCCATGTTCGGACATGAATCCGCGAAGCGCGTCAGTTTCGATGCAGAAACCCTGTCGCTGAAGGAAGTCGAAGTTCTCGCCCAGGACCCGGTCGCTGCGCAGCCTGTCCCACTCGCCAAGATCCAGCGCCTCGGGGATGGTCTCGGGAGCCGAGGTCTCGACGACGGACCGGGCCGTGATGGTCAGCTGATCGTGGGGATGGGGGACGTCGAAGTGGTAGACGGCGTTGCCGAAGGGGTCGGCGTACGAGAAGACCTGCGCCGCCGGCTCCAGTTCCAGGTCGAAGCTGGCGAGGCGCTGGCGAGGCGTCTTCTGGGGCTGCATCCAGACCTCCATGACGCTCTCCCGGACCGGGGCGGCGTAATGGTAGCGGGTGACGTGTCGGACCTCGAGAAGCATGGCGTTTCCTAGGCGGGCAGCCGCATTTCCAGGGAGTAGGCGACAAAGGTGTCGTAGATGCCGGCGTGGAGGCGGGCGCATTCCTCCAGGACCGTAGCCACCAGGAGATCCGAGTCTTCCCCGGTGAGGGTCTCGGCCTCGGCGTAAAGCAGTCGGGCCTTCAGCCGCCCGGCGAGGCGCTCCGGGCCAGCGGCGCCTCCGAGATCGACATTGCGGCCAACCCCCGAGAGGTGTTCCTCGATCCGCGCGGTGGCGAAGCGAAGGGAACGCGGGAAGTCTTCGTCAAACATCAGGAACTGCCGGATCAGCCGGGGCTGGATATCGGCGGTATGCTTGCGCAGATAGGGCTCAAGGGCGCAGCTCATGCGCAGCAGGGCGGTCATGGCCGCATGCTCCGTGACGGGCCGGCCCAGGCTCCGGCCGAAGCCGGCCTGGAGAAGGCGGCCGGTCAGCTGGGCTCGCTCTATGAAGACCCCAAGCTGCAGGAAGCCCCAGCCCTCCCCATGGCTCATGGTGGCGTCGGCCGCGCCCTTGAACAGGTGAAGGTCGGCGATGATGTCATGAAGGAACTGGGAGGGGGCTTCCGAGAACTCCCGGTGTGCAGAGGCGCCGGTCACCCTGAGATAGATCAGGTTCAGCCGTTCCCAGGTCTCGGTCGTGAGCTGGTCCCGGACCTGGCGGGCGTTCTCCCGGGCCCTGGCCAGCGCCGCAGTCACGGAGTCGCTGTCCCCGCTCTCCATGGTGATCGCCAGGGCCGCGTCCCAGGGGGAGATCTCCTCGGGGTGCTCTCCGTCGGAGACCGCGGAGATGACCATTCGGGCGACCTGGCCGGAGCTTTCCGTCCGGTCCAGGGTGGCGTTCAGGAGCACATCCGCCAGGCGGCACATGTGTTCGGCGCGCTCAACATAACGGCCGATCCAGTAGAGACTGTCGGCGACGCGGGCGAGCATCATGACCGGGGCTCCGCAGCTTCGGCCTCGCCCAGGACCCAGGTGTCCTTCGAGCCGCCGCCCTGGCTGGAGTTGACCACCAGGGAGCCCTTCTTCAGGGCGACCCGGGTCAGGGCCCCCGGCGTGACCCGGATCTTGTCGCCGGAGAGGATGAAGGGTCTCAGGTCCACATGCCGCGGATCGACGGCGCCGTCGATGAGGCAAGGCGCGGTGGAGAGCTGGATGGTCGGCTGGGCGATGTAGTTGTCGGGATCCGCCTTTAGCGCCTCGGCGAAACGCTCCCGTTCATCCCGGCTGGCGTGGGGCCCCACCAGCATCCCGTAGCCCCCCGAGGCGCCCACCGCCTTGACCACGAGCGTGTCCAGGTTGGCCAGGACGTGGGAGAGCTGTGACGGCTCGCGGCAGAGGAAGGTCTCGATGTTCGGGAGGATGGCGTCCTCGCCGAGGTAGTAGCTGATGATCTCCGGTACGTAGGCGTAGACCGCCTTGTCATCCGCAACGCCGGTGCCTGGCGCATTGCAGATCACGACGTTCCCGCCCCGGTAGGCGTTGAAGAGGCCCGCCACCCCGAGGCTCGAGTCCCGCCGGAAGGTGAGGGGGTCGATGAAGTCGTCGTCCACCCGCCTGTAGATCACGTCCACCCGGCGAAGGCCCGCCGTGGTGCGCATGTAGACCATGTTGTCATGGGTCACGAGGTCGCGACCCTCGACCAGGGGCACGCCCATCAGCCGGGCGAGATAGGCGTGCTCGAAGTAAGCCGAGTTGTAGACGCCCGGGGTCAGCACCACGACCTGCGGGTTTGGCCGCCAGTCAGCCGCCATGCTTCTGAGGGTGGAGAGCAGGAGGTCTGGGTACTGCTCGATCCGCCGCACACCCGCCATCCGGAAGGAGCCGGGGAAGGTCCGCTTGGCCGCCTCGCGGTTGGCCAGCATGTACGACACCCCCGAGGGCACCCGGAGATTGTCCTCCAGAACGGCGAATCCACCGTCCGGCTTTCGGATGAGGTCGCTGCCGCAGACGTTGGCGTAGGCCTGGTGCGGGACAAAGAGGTTCTGCATTTCCCGGCGGTAGGAGGGGGCGCCCAGCACCAGCTCCCGGGGGACGACTCCATCCATCAGGATTTTCTGGTCGCTGTAGATGTCGGCCAGGAACATGTTCAGGGCCCGCAGTCGCTGCACCAGCCCGGCCTCAATGGTCGCCCATTCCGCAGCCGGAATGATTCGGGGCAGGAGGTCGGTGGGAATGATCCGTTCGGTGGAGCTCTCGGCCCCGTAGACGGTGAAGGTGATGCCCTGGAGCAGAAAGAACCGCTCCAGCAGGCGTTGCCGTTCAGCGAGGTCCTCGTCGGAAAGGGAGGCCACGCGCCTCGCCAGGGCGGCATAGTGCGGCCGTACGTCCCCGGCGGGATCGATCATCTCGTCATACGGCGCGGGCGCAGGTGCGCCCGCGCCGGCGATGGGCGTCGTCTCAGCCAAGGCGTATCTCACCCGGTGCTCCCCTCCGTCCGGATACGGAGGAGACAAGCCTAGAAATCCAGCGCCCTGAATAGAGCGGACAGGCCGGCTTGGCGACCATCAGACTCCCCGGCGCCGGTTTTCCGGGCGTCTGCCCGGAAAATGGGCGGACTCGCTCCCGCCTCTGCGGGTGACAGGGGGGTTGGGGCCGGGGTATCTGACTCCCCTGATCGGAGATGATGCGTGACGGGGTCGCGACTGTACCTGGCGGGGCTGACCGGGCTCGCGCTGCTGGCGGCCTATCCTGCGTTGGCGGCCCCGCAGTTGCGCGCCCAAATCCGCGGCGACCTTCCGGCGGACCTCAGGACCCGTATCGAGACGGCGGTGGGCGCAGCCGAACGCCCTTCGCGAAATCGGTTCGACGCCCGGCAGAGGGCGAACGCTGCGGCGGAAGAGGCCGCCGCCGTTCTGCGCTCCGAGGGCTACTATGCCTTCCGCGTTCAGCCGGGGATCTCCGAGGCGATCGTCGCCGAACCCTACGTAGACGTTACGGTCGGCCCCCGATTCCGCATCGCCGACGTCCGGATCGACTGGATCGACCCCGCCCCGGAGTCTTCGGTCCAGACGCTGGGAAGCGACCAGCTTCAGATCGCCCCCGGTCAGCCCGCCCGGGCGATAGACGTCGTCTCTGCCGAGGCGAGAGTTCTCTCGGCGATCCAGAAGGCGGGCTATGCCGACGCCTTCATTGGTCCGCGGGAGGTGGTTGTCGATCATGCAGACCAGACTCTTCGGCCCACCTTCAGGATCAGTGCGGGCCAGCCCGTCCGGCTGGACTCGATCCGCCTGGAGACAGACGGGGGCACCCGGTCCGACTGGCTGGCGGGTCTCGCCCCCTGGCCCTCGGGAGCGAGGTATGATCCGGATTCCATCGCCAGCCTCGAGAGAAGCCTGGTGGAGACCGGCGCCTATGATCAGGTCACGGTCGCCCTCGCGCCGATTGAAGAGGTCCCGGTCGGCGGCCTGAGACCCGTGGTCGTGACCCTCACGGACCGGAAGCCCCACCGACTCGAGGCCGGCGCCAGCTACGCCAGCAGCGAGGGGCTGGGCGCCGATATGCGCTGGACACACTTCAACCGCTTCGGGGTGGCCGACACCAGTGCGGTCTTCGGGCGGTTGTCGACCGTCGACAGTCGTCTGGGCGTCGAGGTCACCCTGCCGCACTGGCGTCGCCTGAGGCAGTCGCTGAACGGTTACACCGCGGTCTTCCGGCGCGAGACCTCCGCCTACGATGAAACCGGCCTGGAAGTGCGCGTCGATGTCCAGCGCAAGCGGTCGGAAGTAGCCTATGTCACGGTCGGCGCCGCGCTCGACTACATCCAGACCCGGGAGAGATCGCCGTCGGCTGCGGCCTTCCTCCGGCGCGAGCAAGTGGTCGGGTCCCTGCTGGGCGCCCTGGCCATCGACGAAACCGACAATGTCCTGGACCCCAAGGCGGGCTGGCGGGTCGATCTGCGCGCCGAGCCTACGGCCCTGACGGGGTCCGTGACGCTGAGCTATGTCAAGGCCTCGCTTCAGGGGTCCGCCTACCTGCCCCTGGATGGCGACCGACGTACAGTTCTGGCGGGCCGGGCCAAGACGGGGTCCATCCTTGGCGGGACCCTGGGCGGCGTACCCGCGTCGCGGCGGTTTTATGCCGGCGGCGGCGGTTCGGTGCGTGGCTACGTCTTCCAGGGCATAGGGCCGCACCTGCCGGACAACACGCCGGTCGGCGGGCTCTCGCTTGTGGAGGTCTCCGGAGAGGTGCGGCATCGCCTGTCCGATCAATGGGGTCTGGTCGCCTTCGTGGATGCGGGCTCGGTCGGCTTGTCGCAGGAGCCCGCCTTTGACGCTCTCGACCTCGGCGTGGGGCTGGGCGTCCGATACAATCTCGGCTTCGGTCCCATTCGCTTCGACCTGGCCTTTCCCCTCAACCGCCGGTCCGACGATCCGAGCTACCAGATCTATGTCAGCATCGGGCAGAGCTTTTGACCGGGGCGACTGAACCCGTTCCGGGACGACGGAGGCGCCGGAGCCGCGCCGTCCGCGCCGCGCTGCTGGCCTTGGGCGGCGTCGCTGTCCTCCTGGCCGGGATTGTGCTTGCCGCGCCGCTCTTCCTGCGCAGCCCGAAGGGCCTGGCCCTTATCGAGTCTATCGCAGACGGCCAGCGGGTGGGGCCGGTCGGTCATCTTGAGGTCCAGGGGCTGGCCGGCGATCCCTTGGGGGCGTTCACGGTCCGCCGCCTGGCGATCCGGGATGACCAAGGCGTCTGGCTCGAAGCCCAGGGCCTGAACCTGGACTGGCGGCCCCTTCGCCTCGCGGGGCGTGAGGTACGGGTCGAGCGTGCGTCAGCGGACAAGATTCGTATCCTCCGCCGCCCGAGGCTGGAGCCGCCGGAACCTCACCGCCCCCTGCCGGTGACCCTCACCCTGCGGGGCCTGACCGCGGTCATCGAGACCGAACCGGCCTTCAGCGTCAGGCGCGGGGCCTTCCGGGCGGGCGGGAGCCTCCAGGCGCGTCGGAATGATGGGGGCCAGTCGGCGCGGTTTGTCGTGAACAGCCTGCTGCACGCGGGCGACTACGCAAATCTGGATTTCGATTTCGGTCCGGATCGCCCCCTGCGGGTTAGGGCCGAAGCCCTGGAGTCCATGGGCGGCGCCCTGGCCGGGACCGTCGGCGTGGCGGCGGACAAGCCCTTCAGGCTGACTGTGGCGGCGGATGGTCGGGTGGAGAGGGGCCAGGTTCGTGCGGACCTTCGCTCCGGTGAAGCCCGGCCCGTGGCCGTCAACGGAGGATGGACGCCAGAGGGCGGGTCGCTGACCGGCCTCGTCGACCTGTCGGCGTCGACTTTGACGCGCCCCCTTGCCGAGCGACTTGGCGGGCAGGTGCGCCTTGCAGGCGTGGCCAAGGGCAAGCGTGGCGATAGGGGAGCGTATGTCATCGACCTGACCATCCTCGCCGAAGCTGCAAGGGCCTCGATCCGCGGGCCGATCGACCTGGAGGGGATGCGCACCGGGCAGGGCGGCCTTGAGATTCTGCTCACAGCGCCCTCCCTGGCCCGGCTGATCGGCGGCGGCGAGGTGGGAGCCCTTCGCGTCGCGGGAAGGGTCGAGGGCCAGCCGGAGGCTTGGCGGTTCGGCGGAGAGACCCGGGTCGAGGCGATCCGGGCCGAGGGCTATGAGCTCGCAGAGGTGGCGGGTCCCGTCCGTCTGGAGACCCGAAAGGGACGCCTTGATCTCCAGTTTGGGGTGCGCGGCGTCGGCGGACGCGGGGATGGCCTTCCGGCATCCCTCCTCGGTCAGGCCCCGACACTTGACCTGAAGGCGTCGAGGCTTGCGGACGGGGCCATCCTCATCGAGGACCTCAAGGCGGTCGGCGCGGGCTTCCGGGTCACCGGGACCGGGTCCCGCGGCCTTCTCGGAGGGTTGTCCTTCTCCGGAGACGCCGTCGTCACCCGCCTCGACGCCGGCCTGCCCGGCGCTTCCGGTGGTCTGTCTGGCCGCTGGAGCGCTCGTGCAGCGGGTTCACAGGCGCCCTGGGAGGTCTCCGTCACCGCGCGTGGCGAGGGCCTGCGAACCGGGCGCGTCGAGGCCGACAGGCTGCTCGGGCTGCGCCCCACCCTGGACGCCCGTTTCGACTTCAAGGACGGCGATCTGAGATTTGAGCGCGTTTCCGTGCAGGGCGAAGCCATCAAGGCCAACGCTCGAGGCGGCGCCCTGGCGTCGGGGGTACTGGATCTTGCCTTCGATTGGTCGGCTTCGGGTCCCTTCGCGGCGGGGCCGGTCGAGATCGCGGGGAAGGCCTCGGGAACCGGCCGTGTCGGCGGTCGTGTTTCGACGCCAGAGGTGCGCATGGAGGCAGGGTTCGACGCCATCGACCTGCCGGGCCTCAAGCTCACCCAGGCCAGACTTGAGCTGAACTGGTCCCCTGACGGCGGCGCGGTCGACATCAAGGCTCAGAGTCCCTACGGGCCTGCGTCCGCAAGTGCTGCGTTCGCCTTCCCGAGGGGCGGGGTGCGGCTGAGCGAAATCCGGTTGGACGGCGGCGGGCTTCAGGTGCGGGGGGAAGCCGCCCTTGGCGCAAAGGGCGCCTCGCAGGCCGACCTCTCCGTTGGCCTGTCGCGCGGAGCCTTCCTGGCGGAGGGGACCGTGACCGGTGTCCTCAGGCTCAAGGACCGACAAGGTTCCGGCCTCTGGGTCGACGCGGACCTGTCCGCGCGGAACGCACTGTCTCCAGGTGAGACGCTGTCGGTGACCGAAGGACGCCTGACCGGCGAAGGGCCTCTTGAGCGGCTTCCCTTTTCCGTCCGCGCCAATGGCCAGACGACGGGCGGGGACTGGAACGTCGATGGAAGGGGTCTTGCCGAGCGTTCTGGCGGGGTCTGGAGGATCGGCTTCGACGGCGGAGGGGAGGCGGCGGGACGCCGGGTCAGGACCACAGAGACCGCGCGCCTTGAACTTGACGGAGAAACGCGGCGCGCGAGGCTTCGCGTCAGCCTGGACCCAGGGGGCGCGGCTTCCCTTGACCTTGACCTGAACAGGACCAGCGCCCTGGTCACGGGCCGGCTCGATGATGTTCCCGCAAGCTTCGTCAATCCGGATCTTGCCGGCCGTCTTGACGCGGACTTTAGGATTGAAGGGCAGGGCGCCCGTCTCATCGGGTCCAGCTCGGGCCGTCTGGAGGCGGTCCGCGCCCGTGACAGCGACGTCGCCCTGGGTCTCAATGGCCGCTTCCGGGCGACCCTCGCCGACGAAGAACTTCGCGTCGCGGCGGACCTGGGCACGCCGCAGGGAATGACTGCGGACGGTGAGCTGACCGCCCCGGTGAACACCCGCCTTGCGGACTTCCGCATCGTTCCCGACCGGGAGCGGCCCCTTCGCGGACGGGTTCAGGCGAACGGTGAGGTGAAGCCCCTTTGGGACCTGTTCGTGGGCGGCGATCAGTCGCTCAGCGGGGTGGTGCAGGTGCGAGGAACCCTGGGGGGAACCCTGGCCTCGCCGAGAGCGGACGGCGAAGCCGAGATCGAAAATGGCGCCTTCGCCGACGCCTCGACCGGGCTGGTGCTCAAGAATGTCATTGTGCGGTCCCGTCTTTCCGAGTCGGCGATCCGAATTGACCGCGCCACCGGGGCCGACGGCCAGGGCGGCACGCTGTCGGGCTCAGGGATCATCTCCCTCCAGGAGGGCTCGGCCAGTTCGTTCCGGCTGGACCTCCTGAACTTTCGGGTCATCGACAACGAGCTCGCCACCGCCATCGCGTCCGGCCAGGCCTCCATGACCCGGGCGGCGGACGGTCGCGTCACCCTGAAAGGCGGCCTGACCATCAACAGGGCCGACGTCACGGCGGCGGCGCCGACCCCGACGGGCGTAACCCCGCTGGCGGTCACGGAGGTCAACCGGCCGGTCGAGGTGGGGCGTCGTGAGGGCCGTACCGGCTCCGGTCCATCCGTCGCCCTCGATGTCACCCTCAAGGCGCCGCAGTCCGTCTACATCCGCGGCCAGGGCCTGGACCTTGAGATGTCCGTTGATGCTCGCGTCGCCGGGACCACGGCGCGTCCCCGCCTCACGGGACTGGCCCGGGTGGTCAGGGGTTCTTACGCCTTCGCCGACAAACGTTTCGAGATTGATCCCTCCGGCGTGGTCTATCTCTCGGAAGATCCAGCCAGAATCCGTCTGGATCTCGCGGCGGTGCGGGAGGATCCCGCCCTGACGGCCGTGGTGCGGATTCGCGGCACCGCCGCGCGCCCGGAAGTCACCCTGACCTCGACGCCGCCCCTGCCGACCGATGAGATCTTTTCGCAGATCCTGTTTGGCCGCTCGGCGTCCCAGCTCTCACCTGTGGAAACGGCCCAGCTGGCGTCTGCGGTCGCCTCCATGGCGGGCGGCGGCGCCCTCGACGTGATCGGCAACCTCCGCGGGCTCGCAGGCCTGGACCGCCTGACCTTTGCCGGGGGATCAAACGGCGAGGGACTCGAAGTTTCCGGCGGCAAGTATCTGACGGATAACGTACTGCTGATCGTCAGCGGAGGAGGTCGGGACGGCGGGTCCGCCCAGGTCGAGTGGAATGTCAGCCGCTCGCTCAGCCTGATCTCCAAGCTGGCGGGGCAGGGGGGAAACACCCTCTCGGTTCGCTGGCGACGGGATTACTGATCCGCAGCCTAGTTGCTGATCCGCGGACGCAGGCGATAGCGGCCGGGCTCGAAGGCCTCGAAGATTTCAGGGGTCTGGGGGTGGCCGACCGGTTCTCCCGTCTCGTCGGCCAGCAGATTCTGCTCCGAGACATAGGCGACGTAGGCGCTGTCCTCGTTCTCGGCCAACAGGTGGTAAAAGGGCTGGTCCTTCCGCGGGCGAACGTGCTCGGGGATCGAGAGCCACCACTCCTCGGTGTTGTTGAAGGTGGGATCCACGTCGAAGATCACGCCCCGGAAGGGAAAGATCCGGTGCTTCACCACATCGCCGATTGCGAATTTCGCCTCCCGGATGATCGCAGGAGGGTCGGACCGGCCGCCGCCGGGGGATCGCTGGACATTCATCACTCAGACTCCGGCTCGAAAGAGCCACCGCCTATACCTAATTCAAACCGGCTAGGCCGCAAGACGCCTTCCGGGGGCGAAGCCTCTCGGATAGGCTGGAGCGGAAGTGGCGGGACGGGTTGTCGCGCCTGTTTGGAACCAGGGTCCATGTCAGAGGCGCCGAGCGCGCCCGGCGCCGCGCAAAACGGCCGGGAACAGGGCGCAGGAACAGGCGGCAAGGTGCTTTACGGGGCTCTGGACCTCGGCACCAACAATTGCCGGCTGCTGATCGCGGCGCCTGCGGGGCGGGGGTTCCGGGTCGTGGACGCTTACTCCCGCATCGTCCGGCTCGGGGAGGGTCTGTCGCAGACGGGTCGGCTCTCGGATGCGGCGATGGACAGGGCGATGGCCGCACTGAAAGTCAGCGCGGAGAAGGTCCGGCGACGGGGGGTCACCCGCTTCAAGGCCATCGCCACCCAGGCCTGCCGCTCGGCGCAAAACGGGGCCGAGTTTGTGGAACGGGTGGCGGCGGAAACCGGTCTGCGCCTGGAGGTGATCTCGCCCAAGGAGGAGGCGCACCTTTCCGTGGCGGGCTGCCTGAACCTCCTGGACCGGACCGCCGATGCAGCCCTCGTCGTTGATGTCGGCGGCGGCTCGACAGAGTTGTCATGGGTGGACCTCTCCGGGCAGGCGCGCGCGGCCCGGCTGACCCCCGGGCGGCCACCGGTCCGGGCCTGGCGATCGATCCCGCTCGGCGTGGTGACCCTGGCCGAGCAGTTTCCTGAAGGGGCGGATGCGCCCAAGGTCTGGTTCAGGCGCATGGTCGAGGCCTTCCGAAGCCGGCTCGAAGGATTCACCGGGGCCGATAGCCTTCGCCCCGCCTTCGATACGGGCCGTGCGCACATCATTGGCACCTCAGGGGCGATTACCAGCCTGGCCGGCCTGCATCTGAACCTGCCCCGCTACGACCGAAACCGGGTGGACGGTATCTGGATGACGCGCGCCGAGTGCGAGGCTTCCGCAGACCGGCTGATCGGCATGACCATGGCCGAGCGGGCGGCACAGCCCTGCATCGGGCCGGATCGGGCGGACCTCGTCCTCGCCGGCGCCGCCATCCTCCAGGCCGTCCAGGAGCTCTGGCCGTGCGAGCGGGTGAGGGTGGCCGACCGCGGACTTCGCGAGGGCATGCTCCTGTCGATGATGGCGGCCCGCCAACGGCGCAGGCCTAGGGGCCGCGGGGGAAGGACGACCCATGGCTGATCCCCCCCGCAGGCGCATGGTCCGCGCCCCTACAGGCGGCACAGAGGAGGGCCGCGGCAAGCCGGCCCGGCTGAAGACCGCCAAGATGCGCACACCCTCGTCCCAGGCCTGGCTGTCCCGCCAGATCAACGACCCCTGGTCCGCCAAGGCCCGCGCCCATGGATACCGCAGCCGGGCGGCCTACAAGCTGACCGACATCGCGGACCGCTTCGGCCTGCTCAGGCCGGGCCAGAGGGTCATCGACCTGGGGGCCGCCCCCGGGGGCTGGACGCAGGTCGCAATCGAGCGGGGCGTCACAAAGATCGTCGGGGTCGACCTGCTTCCGGTAGAGCCCCTGCCGCCGGCGATCCTCCTGCAGATGGATTTCACCGATCCCGCCTGCGGGGACCTGCTGGTCGCCCAGCTAGGTGGCGCGCCTGACCTCGTCATCTCGGACATGGCGCCCAACACGGTGGGACACCGGCGGACCGACCATCTGCGGATCGTGGGCCTGATCGACGCCGCGGTCGACTTCGCCGAGACCGTCCTGACTCCCGGCGGCGCCTTCGTCGCCAAGGCCTTCCAGGGAGGCGAGATCAGCGAGGTGATCACCCGCCTCAAGCGCAGCTTCGCTCAGGTCCGGAACGTCAAGCCGCCCGCCAGCCGGGCGGATTCTTCCGAAACCTACCTGGTCGCCACCGGTTTCCGCGGACGCCCCGCCGGCGGCCTTGCGCCCGGGGGTCACTAGGCCTTATACGCGGCTCGCAAAATGGAGAGTCTCATGGAGATTCGCGAAGGCCTCACCTTCGACGACGTTTTGCTCGAACCCGGCGCCTCCGAAGTGATGCCGGGACAGGTGGACACGACCACCCGGTTTACCCGCGAGATCAACCTGAACATCCCGATCGTCTCGTCCGCCATGGACACGGTCACCGAGAGCCGGCTGGCCATCGCCATGGCCCAGGCCGGCGGCATGGGCATTCTCCACCGGAACCTCACCGTGGAAGAGCAGGCCGACCAGGTCCGGGAGGTCAAGCGCTACGAAAGCGGCATGGTCATCAATCCGATGACCATTCATCCCGAAACGACGCTCCGGGAAGTCCGCGAGATCAAGGCGCGTCGCCGGATCTCCGGTTTCCCGGTCGTGGAGCGTGGAACGGGCCGGCTGGTGGGCATGTTGACCAACCGGGATATGCGCTTCGAAAGCGGCGACGACGTGCCGGCCCGGGCGCTGATGACCTCCGAGAACCTCATTACGGTGCGCGAAGGCTGCACCCAGGAGGAGGCGCGCAATCTTCTCCGCCGCCACAAGATCGAGCGCCTCATCGTCGTGGACGAGGACAACCGGGCGGTCGGCCTGATCACAGTCAAGGACATGGAGAAGGCCCAGGCCCATCCCTCCGCGGCCAAGGACGCCCAGGGCCGCCTTTTGGTCGGGGCCGCCTCCACCGTGGGCGACGGCGGCTTCGAGCGCTCCATGGCCCTGGTCGAGGCCGGGGCGGACGTCGTGGTGATCGATACCGCCCACGGCCACAATGCGGATGTCATCCGCGCGGTCGCCAGGCTTCGCCGTGAGGCGAACCAGGTCCAGATCGTCGCCGGAAACGTCGCTACTTACGACGGGACCCGGGCCCTGATCGACGCGGGCGCCGACGCCGTGAAGGTGGGGATCGGGCCGGGCTCCATCTGCACGACCCGCATCGTGGCCGGCGTGGGGGTGCCTCAACTGACAGCCATCGCCGATGCGGCGCGCGCCGCGCGGGACACCGGGGTTCCGGTCATCGCTGATGGCGGGATCAAGTACTCCGGCGATTTCGCCAAGGCCCTCGCCATGGGCGCCCATGCGGCCATGATGGGCTCGGCCTTCGCCGGCACGGATGAGGCGCCGGGCGAGGTCTTCCTGTACCAGGGGCGTTCCTACAAGGCCTATCGCGGTATGGGGTCCCTGGGCGCCATGGCCAACGGCTCGGCCGACCGATACTTCCAGAAGGAGGTCTCGGCCCTGAAGCTGGTCCCCGAGGGCATCGAGGGACAGGTCGCCTACAAGGGGCCCATTGGCGGCGTCCTCCACCAGATGGTCGGGGGATTGCGAGCGGCCATGGGCTATGTGGGCGCTGCAGACCTTGAGAGCTTCCGATCCAAGGCGAGGTTCATCCGGATCACCGGGGCGGGCCTTCGCGAGAGCCACGTCCACGACGTCATGATGACCCGTGAAGCCCCCAACTATACGAGCCCGATGTGAACATGGTCGCTGAACCCGAACTCCTGCTGCTGGGCGCCGCCGTTGTGATCGGCCTCGTCCAGCTGATGTGGTCCGCCGCCGCCGCACGCCGCCAGCAGGATCTGAAGTGGGCGGCTGGCGCCCGGGATGAAGCCATGCCCATCACCGGCGTCGCGGCGAGGCTGGACAGGGCGTTCCGCAACTTCATGGAGACCTTCCCGCTCTTTGCGGCGGCGGTCCTGGCTGTTGTGATCGCTGGCAAGACCGGTCCGCTCAGCCTGTGGGGCGCGGCCCTCTATGTGGTGTGCCGGGCACTCTATGCGCCCATCTACGCCGCCGGAACCTATATGGTCCGCAGCCTGGTCTGGACCCTCGCCCTGGTGGGTGTGGGCATGGTGGTCGCGGCGCTGTTCCTTGCGTGACGGCGGTCGCATCGAGGCGGCCATCCGCGTCCTGACCGAGATCGAGACCGCGCGCCGTCCCGCACGACTGGCCCTGAAGGCCTGGAGCGATGGAGCCAGGTATGCCGGTTCCGGGGACCGAGCCTTTGTCGCCGGCCTCGTCCTGGACGCCCTGCGCCGCCGCCGCTCCGCCGCCTGGCGCTTGGACGAGGACAGCCCGAGGGGCGCCATTCTGGGCGTGCTGGCCCTGCACTGGAACTGGCCTCCCGACCGGATCGCGGCTGCGTTCGCCGAGGCGCCGCACGGGCCCGGCGCGCTGAACCCGGGGGAATGTGGGCGGCTTTCGGCCCCCCTGGACCTCTCCGGCGCCCCTGACGCGGTCGCCGCCGACGTGCCGGACTGGCTCGCCCCGTCCTTCGCGCGTGTCTTCGGTGACCGGATCCGGCTGGAGGGCGATGCGCTGGCCCGCCGGGCCCCGGTCGACCTGCGGGTCAACACCCTGAAGAGCGACCCGGCTCGGGCGCTGAAGGCCGCCGGGCCCCTCGGCGCCCATCCCGTGTCGGGCCTGCCCCTGGCCCTGCGGATCGATCCTCCCGTCGCGGCGGAACGCACCCCGTCGGTCGAGAGTCTGCCGGAGTTCGTGAAGGGCTGGATGGAGGTCCAGGACGCCGGCTCCCAGCTCGCCGCCGCCTGCGCCGGGGAGGTGAAGGGGCTCCAGGTCCTCGACCTCTGCGCCGGGGGCGGTGGCAAGACCCTGGCCCTCGCCGCCGCCATGGGATCGACCGGCCAGATCTACGCCTACGATTCCGACGCCCGCCGCCTCGCCGACACCGTGCGCCGGGCCGAGCGGGCCGGGGTGCGCAACCTGCAGGTCCGCACGCCTCTGCGCCCGGATCCCCTCAAGGACCTGGAAGGGCGGATGGACCTGGTCTTCATCGACGCTCCCTGTTCCGGGTCGGGCGCCTGGCGCCGGCACCCGGACACCAAGTGGCGGCTGACGCCTGACGCCCTGGCCCGTCGCCAGGCTGACCAGGATTCTGTCCTGGACGCCGGGGTCGCCTTTGTCCGACCCGGCGGGCGGCTGGTCTATGTCACCTGCTCGGTCCTGGCCGAGGAGAACGAGGACCGGGTCGCCGCCTTCCTGGGCCGGCATCGGGATTTTCGCGTTCTGCCCGCCACGGACGACCCGCACTGGCTTCCCCGCCTGACGGCGGAGGGCTATCTCCGGCTGACCCCTGCGTCCTCGGACACCGACGGATTCTTCGTCGCCGTCCTGGCCCGGGCCGATGGAAGGACTCAAGCATGACCGCCGCCCCCGTCCATGAACGCGTCCTGATCGTCGACTTCGGCAGTCAGGTGACCCAGCTGATCGCCCGGCGGCTTCGCGAGAGCGGGGTCTATTGCGAGATCCACCCCTACGACCGCATCGAACCCATGCTGGACGCCTTCGCGCCGAAGGCGGTGATCCTGTCCGGAGGCCCGGCCAGCGTGCACGAGGACGACAGCCCCTCGGTCACGCCCCGGGTCTTCGAGCTGGGCGTTCCGGTCCTGGGCATCTGCTATGGCGAGATGACCCTCTGCGCCCAGCTGGGCGGACGGGTCGAGGGCGGGCATGACCGCGAATTCGGCCGGGCCGAGATCCGCATCGAGCGGGAGTCCCCTCTGCTGTTCGGCCTTGGCGATGTCGGCGACCGTGAGGTCGTCTGGATGAGCCATGGCGACAAGGTCACCGCCATCCCGCCGGGTTTCGAGGTGGTCGCCTCCTCCGAGGGCAGCCCGTTCGCCGTGATCGCCGACGAGGGCCGGCGCTTCTATGGCGTCCAGTTCCACCCGGAGGTGGCCCACACGCCGCGGGGCGCCCTGATCCTGCGCAACTTCACCCACCGCATCGCCGGCCTGTCCGGGGACTGGACCATGGCTTCCTTCCGCCAGGAGGCGGTGGCGCGCATCCGCGAGCAGGTGGGCGAGGGCAGGGTGATCTGCGGCCTGTCCGGCGGGGTGGACTCCTCCGTCGCCGCCGTCCTGATCCACGAGGCCATCGGCGACCAGCTGACCTGCGTCTTCGTGGACACCGGGCTCCTGCGGCTCAACGAGGCCGAGCAGGTCGTGACCATGTTCCGCGACCACTACAATATTCCGCTGGTACACGTTGATGCAGGAGAACTTTTCCTAGGTGAGCTGAAGGGCGTCACCGACCCGGAGACCAAGCGCAAGACCATCGGCAGGCTGTTCGTCGACGTCTTCGACCGCGAGGCGGCGAAGATCGAGGGCGCCGCCTTCCTGGCCCAGGGCACCCTCTATCCGGACGTGATCGAAAGCGTCTCCGCCCGGGGCGGGCCCTCGGCGGTGATCAAGAGCCACCACAATGTCGGCGGCCTGCCGGACTACATGAAGCTGAAGCTGGTCGAGCCCCTGCGCGAACTCTTCAAGGACGAGGTCCGCGCCCTGGGCGTGGAGCTGGGTCTGCCGCCTCAGTTCGTCGGGCGCCATCCCTTCCCGGGACCGGGCCTCGCCATTCGTATCCCCGGCGAGATCACGCCAGAGAAGGTGTCCGTCCTCCAGAGGGCCGACGCCATCTACCTGGAGGAGATCCGCAAGGCTGGCCTCTACGACAGCATCTGGCAGGCCTTCGCCGTACTCCTGCCCGTGAAGACTGTCGGCGTCATGGGCGACGCCCGCACCTACGAGGACGTCCTGGCCCTGCGCGCCGTGACCTCCACCGACGGCATGACCGCCGACTTCTTCGAATTCCCCTGGGAGGTCCTCGGCCGCTGCGCGACCCGGATCATCAACGAGGTGAGGGGGGTCAACCGCGTGGTCTATGACGTGACGTCCAAGCCGCCGGGGACGATCGAGTGGGAATGATTCAGGGCCATCCCAGGGTATCCGGCACTACGCTATAATTCGACCTAACAGTCTGAAATTATTATATAA
>NZ_JADBZL010000068.1:0-22113 GCF_020402505.1 Phenylobacterium sp.
CCTCGTACTGCGCCCCCGACCCCGAATGAAGCTAGCCCGTCAGCCCCGACGCCACCAGCCCTTGCGAGGCTGAGGCGGCGGCGTCGTGATCTCCGCAGGATCGGGTTCCCGGGACACGGGCGGTTCCGGTGCGGACGGCTCGGAAGCTGCGGTCTCCACGATCTCTGCGGCTTTCTGGGTCCCAGCCGGGTTGGGTTCAACCGCCGGTTCAGTCACAGGTTCCGGGGCCGCCTCCCCGGCGGGTTCCGCGGTCCGCGCCCGGCTGCGACGCGCCCGCGCCGGCTTGGCGGGGGCCTCCGGTTCCGGCTCCGCTTCGCGCGGCTCGGCGGCGGCGTCGGAGGGCGGCGCGTCAGCCGGGGCGACCGGGGCATCGGCCGCGACAGCGTCTTCCCGACGGCCCCGGCCCCTCGAGCGGCGGCCTCGACGCGGCTTCTCGGTCTCCACCTCTGGCAATTCGACCCAGATGTCGACCGAGGGTTCCTCAGGTGCGGCGACGGGGGGCGCCGCTTCCACCGGCGCGGCGGGAGCCTCCGCAGGCCGGCGGGAGTCCTGCGAGGGATCGAACCAGATGAAGGGATCATCCTCGTAGGGGACCCAGGGACGGGTCCAGGCGTAGGCGTCCTGCGGACGTCCCTCGTCCCGGGAGCGACGCCCGCCCCGGCGACCACGGCGCCTGCGACGCCCGCCCTGTCCGTCCTCATCGTCATCGGAGTGGCTGTCCCGGGAGTCTTCAGCAGCGCTCGCCGGCGTCGCTGCCCTCGGCTCGCCGTCCCGACGGCCGCGGCGACGGCGTCGGCGGCCCCGGCGGTCGCCGCGATCCTCGCGTCCGTCATCCTCTTCGTCCCGGTCGCGTGCCCGGGCTCCGCCCCGGGGAGCCTCGTCTTCTTCGTCCTCGTCGTCCTGGGCGATCGGGGCGTCCTCGTCCTCCTCGTCTTCCTCGTCTTCGAAGACTTCGAGGTCCTCATCCGCAGGAACGTAGGGTTCGAGTGTCTTGCGCGGGGCGAGGATATCGGCAGGCCGGGCCTGATCCGAGGTCCGCTCGATGGCGTAGCCGGCGTGGGGCAGGGTCTCATCGACCACCACCGAGACGAAGACGCCCTGGTCGGCGTGCAGCCGGGCCAGGTGACCCCGCTTCTCGTTCAGGATGTAGAGGGCGACAGCGCGGGGCGCCCGGAGGGCGATCTCGCCGGCTCCCTTCAGAGCTTCCATCTCGACCGCGCGCAGGGCTCCGAGGGCGCTCGATTCCACCGACCGGACGCGCCCGGTGCCGCCGCAGTGCTCGCAGACATGGGTTGTGCCCTCGAGCAGGCTGGACCGCCGACGCTGCCGGGACAGCTCCATCAGGCCAAAGGTGGAGATGCGCCCCACCTGGATCCGGGCGCGGTCCTCCTTGAGGGCGTCCTTGAGCTTCTTCTCGACCGCCCGGTTGTTCTTCGATTCATCCATGTCGATGAAATCGATGACGACGAGACCGGCGAGATCCCGCAGGCGGAGCTGGCGCGCAGCCTCCTCGGCGGCTTCGAGGTTGGTCCTCAGGGCCGTCGCCTCGACATTGCGCTCCCGGGTGGCGCGGCCCGAATTGACGTCGATGGCCACCAGGGCCTCGGTCTGGTTGATGACCAGGTAGCCGCCCGACTTGAGCGGGGCCACGGGCGAGTAGATCTGTGCGAGATGATCTTCGACGCGGTGCTTCACGAACAGCGGCGTCGGCTCACGATAGGCCTGAACCTTCCGCGCCTGCGACGGCATCAGCATCCGCATGAACTCGCGGGCCTCGCGGAATCCGGCCTCGCCCTCCACCAGGACTTCGTCGATGTCCTTGTCATAGAGGTCGCGGATGGTCCGCTTCACCAGGTCCTCTTCCTCGTAGATGAGGGAGGGGGCGACGGAGTGCAGAGTGGTCTCGCGGATGTTTTCCCACAACCGCAGCAGGTAGTCGTAGTCGCGCTTGATCTCGGCCTTGGTGCGCTTGGCGCCGGCGGTGCGGACGATCAGGCCCATCCCTTCCGGCACGTCCAGTCCCTGGACGACGGATTTCAGGCGCTTGCGGTCCGTGGCCGATGTGATCTTCCGGGAGATCCCGCCGCCGCGAGCTGTGTTCGGCATGAGGACGCAGTACCGGCCAGCCAGGGACAGATAGGTGGTCAGGGCGGCGCCCTTGTTGCCGCGCTCTTCCTTGACAACCTGAACCAGCATGATCTGCCGGCGGCGGATCACTTCCTGGATCTTGTAGCGACGCATCAGCCGGCGGCGACGGCGGGCGAGCTCCTGCTCGATGACGTCGTCATCGCCGTCCCCGGAGAGGGTCTCAGCGGCGTCCTCGCCATCTTCGTCGACGTCACGCTCGCGGGGAGCTTCGACCTCGTCCTCCTCCTCGTCCGCAGCCTCCTCAGCCATCAGGGCTTCGCGGTCGGCGACCGGGATCTGATAGTAGTCGGGATGGATTTCGTTGAAGGCCAGGAAGCCGTGGCGGTTGCCGCCGTACTCGATGAAGGCCGCCTGGAGCGAGGGTTCGACCCGCGTCACCTTGGCGAGATAGATGTTCCCCCTGAGCTGCTTGTGGCTCTGGCTCTCGAAATCAAACTCTTCGATACGGTTTCCGTCGATCACCGCCACACGCGTTTCCTCGGCGTGGGCGGCGTCGATAAGCATCTTCTTTGACATGAAGTTCTCCGCGGCGCGCCTCAGGGTCGAAACCCGGGCTGCGCCGATTATGGCGAGGGTCACGCAGGACGTCGCATCCGGCGTCTGAGACGCGGATACCGACCGGCCGGGAATTGGCTCGAGCTGCGCAGCCCATGGCGTGTTTCCAAGTTGCGGACGCTCGCCGTCCGCAGCGGGAGCCTCGCGTCTGCCGGGCGCTGGGCCGCAGGCAGGACGTACAAGACCCCGGTCCCGATCGCACCGCAGCGCGACCGAAGCATCTCAGATGCAGCAAAATCCTCTCGGGCGCCAGCAAAAGATAGGCGCGTGCGCGCCTGCGGCCTTAACGATTTCGCTACGCCCTTGCGTTATCCTTACCGGAAACCTGCAGCAGGCAGGGGAAGCGGACAAAGTCTTCGTGGTGCGGATGTCTGGCAGACTTTGGCGGAGCGAGCTGATCCTCCTGGCTTTGGCCGGGTGCATCCTGCTGACGTCTCTCATGGCGTCCCAAGCCCTGGCCGGGGAGGTCAACTCCGTGCGCCTCGGCGGGGACCGGACGTCTACCCGTCTGGTGATTGACCTTTCGGACGACGCGGCCGGAAAGCTGGTTTCGAACGCCGGCGGCAAGGTGGTGGTCGCCCTGTCCGGCGTCGAGGTCGCCGCGACAATGCGGGGCGGCGGGCACGGGCTCGTCAAGGCCTGGACCCTCAGGCCGGAGGCGGGCGGCGTCCGGGTGACCATCGAGACCGCTGATGGTGTTCAGGTCCGCAGGCGGTTCGTCCTGCCCCCCGGAGACGGTGCGCCGGGTTTCCGATACGTCATTGACCTTACGCCGGGTGTCTCCGGGCCTCCACCCAATCGTGCGGCGGACGTGCAGCTCACCTCGTTGAAGTCGGCTCCATCCACCCCGCCCCGAAAGGGACAGAAGACGCGTGCTGACAACCGGCGGATTGTGGTCATCGACGCCGGACATGGTGGAAATGATCCGGGCGCGATTGCTGGCGATCGCCGGGAGAAGGACCTGACCCTCGCAGCCGCCCTCAGTCTCCGGGATCGCCTGGAGCGCACGGGGCGCTACAGGGTCGTTATGACCCGAGACCGCGACGTCTACGTGCCGCTCGAGGCTCGGGTTCAGATCGCCCGGAGGGCCAACGCCGACCTCTTCATTTCCCTCCATGCGGACGCCGGTCCCGATGAGTCGGTCCGCGGCGCCAGCGTCTACACCCTGTCCGAGCGCGCGGCGGGGCGTTCCGCGCGTCTGGTGACGAAGGACGACTGGTTCATGAAGGCAGGCTATCGCGCCGACCAAAGCGTATCGGGCATTCTCTTCGATCTGACCCAGCGGGCGACCAAGAACCGCTCCGCCACCTTCGCCCAGATTCTGGTCGATGAGATCGAGGACGAGCATACGCTCCTGAGGCGCAGCCACCGTGAGGCGGGCTTTGCGGTGCTCCTCGCCCCGGACGTTCCCGCGGTCCTTCTTGAGATGGGTTTCATGACCAATCCGGACGACCAGGCCTTCCTTGCGGATTCCAAGTCGCGGGGCCGGCTCGTTGTGGCCATCGCCGAGGCCATCGAAAACTACTTCCGGAATGACGTGAGGATCGCCTCGCGTTAGGCGTCATGGGCGGCCCGTGGTCGGGCCAGCCCAGGGCCAGAATCGGGCTTCCCCTTTTTCGAAACGCGCCCTAGACCAAGACCGATGCAGGCGCGTGGTCGCCTGCGGAGGCGTCTCTGTCGTGCAGTCCCCGAAAAGATGGCTGGCCATTGCTGGGGTGACCCTGCTCAGCCTGGTGGCGGTCGGGGGGCTGTCGGTCGCCATCTACACGGCCTGGCTCTTCCACGATCTGCCGGATGCGGGCGACCTTGCCGACTACCGCCCCCCGACATCGACCCGCGCCTACGCCTGGGACGGCACCCTGATCGGCGAGTTCAGCCGCGAGCGACGGATTTTTGTTCCCTACGACAGCATTCCGCCACAGCTGGCCCTGGCCTTCCTGGCCGCAGAGGACCGCTCCTTTTTCCGCCACAAGGGGGTGGATCCGGCGGGCATTGCCAGGGCGCTGGGGCGGGCGGTGCCCAGCCTCATCCAGGGGCGGCGCCTGCAGGGCGGATCGACCATCACCCAGCAGGTGGCCAAGAATGTCCTCCTCACCAATGACGCAACCCTGGGCCGCAAGTTCAAGGAGGCGCTGATCGCCCGGCGCCTGGAGGAGACCCTCACCAAGCCGCAGATCCTTGAGCTTTACCTGAACGAGATCTGGCTGGGATACCGGTCCTTTGGCGTCGGGGCGGCGGCCTTCAACTACTTTGGCAAGTCCATCAACGAGCTGAGCCTCTCGGAGGCCGCCTTCCTGGCCGCGCTTCCGAAGGGGCCGGACAACTATCACCCGCTCCGCCGGAAGGCCCAGGCCATCGCCCGCCGCAACTGGGTTCTGGACCAGATGGCCGAGCTCCAATGGATCACCGCCGCCGACGCCGCCCGCGCCAAGGCCGAGGACCTGGTGGTGCAGGCCGCGCCTGCCCGGGCTCGCTACAGGGACGCCGACTATTTCGTCGAGGAAGTCCGTCGGCAGGGGCGGGCGGCCCTTGGCGACCGCCTGGACGCCGCCGGTCTCTACGTGCGGACCACACTGGATCCCGAGCTCCAGTCCGACGCCCTGCGCGCGCTCATGAACGGCCTGGAGGTCTATGACCGGCGCCATGGCTGGCGCGGGGCCTTCGCCCGTACGACCTATGGCCCCGGCTGGGCGAAGGCCGCAGAACGGTTCCGGGCGCCATCCGAGCGTCGGGACTGGAGGGTGGCCATCGTCTCCGAGGTTTCCGGGCGCGGGATCCGGGTTGAGACACAAAAGGACGCCCAGAAGGGCTGGCTGGCGCCGGCCGACGTCGCCTGGGTCCGGGCCGGCAAGGGCCTCAACCCTGGCGATCTGGTCTTTGTTGAGCCGGCGGCGGCGGGAAGTTTCCGCCTGAAACAGATTCCTGCTGTGAACGGGGCCCTTGTGGTGGTGGAGCCCAACACCGGAAGGGTTCTGGCCCTTGTCGGAGGTTACTCGTTCTCGCTTTCCAGCTTCAACCGGGCGACCCAGGCCAGGAGACAGCCCGGATCAACCTTCAAGCCCTTCGTGTACGCGACGGCCCTTGAGAACGGCTATACCCCCGCCAGCACCGTGCTGGACTCTGCAATCACCCTGTCCGGCAGGGACGGCGAGGACTGGTCGCCGGAGAACTATACGCGCTCCTATCTCGGCGCGATGCAGTTGCGCCGGGGCCTTGAATTGTCCCGCAACACCATGACCGTGCGCCTCGCCCAAGGGGTCGGGATGAGGAAGATTCGCGATACCGCTGTCCGAATGGGGGTGACCGCCTCGATGGAGCCGGTCCTCGCCATGGCCCTGGGCGCCGGTGAGACCACGCCGCTCCGGATCACCACGGCCTACGCCGCCTTCGTGAACGGTGGCCGGCGTGTGACCCCGCACCTGATCGAGCTTGTGCAGGACTCCAAGGGTGAGACCGTCCTGCGGGCCGACCGGCGGGACTGTCCGCGCTGCGACGCGGCGTTTACGGGCGCCGAGAGCCCGAGGATTGCGCAGAGCGGAGAGCAGGTGCTGGATCCCATCACCGCCTACCAGATCACCTCCATGCTGCAGGGTGTGGTGCAGCGGGGCACGGCGGCGTCGGTCTCCTCCCTCGGCTTCCCCATCGCAGGCAAGACCGGGACCACCAACGACTACCGGTCCGCCTGGTTCATCGGCTTCACGCCCCAGATGGTGGTCGGCGTCTTCGTCGGGTTCGACGACAATCGCACCCTCGGTCCAGGGGAGACCGGCACCCAGGCGGCCGTCCCGATCTTCATCGACTTCATGCAGGGCGCTCAGAGCCGGCTGCCCAAGACCGATTTCAAGGCGCCGCGGAACGCCAGGTTCGCAACCATCAACGGGATTCGGGAAGCCTTCCGCCCGGGAACCGAGCCCAGGATCACCGCGCCGCCGTCGAACCTGACCCCGGATGGCCTTCCGATCCGGCCCCTGCCATACGACCAGCTGGGCCGACCGGGAGGCGAGGGCGCCGGACCACCCGTGCGGCGGCCGGACGACATGAGCGGATTGTATTAGGGCCCGGTCCGCGCTACTCCCGCCCGCCGAGTTTCAGGAGTGATCCCATGAGAGCGGATGTTGAGGCTGCCAAGGCCGACATCGAGCAGTCGGTTGCGCTGCTCAGGAGGC
This sequence comes from Phenylobacterium sp., assembly GCF_020402505.1. GTDB lineage: Bacteria > Pseudomonadota > Alphaproteobacteria > Caulobacterales > Caulobacteraceae > Phenylobacterium. Next base: position 6,870 of record NZ_JADBZL010000068.1, read on the forward strand.
GACTTTGACTGGGATGTCGCCCTCCGCAAACTGCATGAACTGAACGCCCGGGTCGAGGATCCGACCCTCTGGGACCGTCCCGATGAAGCACAGGCCGTCAGCCGGGAGCGCTCGCGCCTTGCGGCCTCGGTCGAGGCGGTGATCGGCCTGGAGCGGGATCTTGGCGACGCTATCGGCTACGCCGAACTCGCCGATGAGGAGAATGACGAGGCCAGCCTCGAGGAGGCCCGAAGCCAGCTGAAGGCCATCCGGGAGCGAGCCGCCCGGGCGGAGCTTGAGGCCCTGCTGTCCGGAGAGGCCGACGGAAATGACGCTTTTCTGGAAGTGAACTCCGGCGCCGGCGGCACGGAGTCCTGCGACTGGGCCGGCATGTTGCTTCGGATGTACACCCGCTGGGCCCACGCCCATGGCATGACCGTCGACTTCCTGGAGGAAACCCCGGGGGAGCAGGCCGGGATCAAGTCGGCGACCATCCAGATCAAGGGGCCGAACGCCTACGGCTGGCTGAAGACCGAGGCCGGCGTGCACAGGCTGGTGCGGATCTCGCCCTTCGACGCGGCGGCCAAGCGGCATACCAGCTTCGCCTCGGTCTGGGTCTATCCGGTGGTCGACGACGCCATCGTGATCGACATCAACCCGTCGGATGTGCGCACCGACACCTATCGGGCGTCGGGGGCTGGCGGGCAGCATATCAACAAGACCGACTCCGCCGTCCGCCTCACCCATGTTCCCACCGGGGTGGTGGTGGCCTGCCAGATGGGGCGCTCGCAGCACCAGAACCGGGAGGAAGCCTGGAAGATGCTTCGGGCTCGCCTGTACGAGCTGGAGCTGCAGAAGCGGGAGGCCGAGGCCCAGGCGCTCCAGGACCAGAAGACGGACATCGGCTGGGGTCACCAGATCCGGTCCTACGTGCTGCAGCCCTACCAGATGGTCAAGGACCTCCGCACCCAGGTGGAGACCTCAGACACCCAAGGTGTGCTGGACGGGGATCTCGACGGCTTCATGGGCGCAAGCCTGGCCCAGAGGGTGGGCGTCACCCGGGAGAGCTGAGGATCAGGCCGGCGGTGACGCAGGCGTGGGGGAAGCGGACGGGGTTGCAGAGGGAGAGGCCGGCTTCGGCCGCTGGAGCTTGACGCTCCTTCCTTCGAACGAAGCGCCGGGCTCGATCGCCAATTGTTCGGCGGTGATGTCGCCCTCGACGCTGGCGGTGCCATAGAGGCGCACCTGCTTGGCCATGATGCCGCCGACGACACGGCCCCGGACCTCGGCTGTCTCCGCGGTGATCTGGCCCTCGACGCGACCCGTCTCGCCGATGGCGAGCTTTTCGACGCGGACGTCGCCCCGGATCAAGCCATCAATCTGCACCTCACTGTCGCTCTGGATCGATCCTTCGAGCACGAGGTTCTGGGCCAGAAGCGATGCCGGACGAGGACGATTGCGGGACGCCTCGCCTGCCGCCGCGGTTGAGGAGGCAAGCTCCGACGTGACCCCGGTGGGCCCGTTAACCGGCTTGGGAGCGGGCTTGTTGAACATGTTCACCTGCGCGAATGAAACGATAGGGATTCACGGCCCGGCCGTTGAGCCAGATCTCGTAGTGCAAGTGCGGACCTGTTGACCGTCCGGTGTTCCCGAGGGCCCCGATCCGCTGGCCGACCGCCACCCTCTGGCCGGGTGAGACCGCCAGGGCGGAGAGGTGGGCGTAGCGTGTCTTGAAGCCGCGCCCGTGGTCCACTTCGACGGTCTTGCCATATCCGGACCTGACGCCCGCGAAGGAAACGATCCCGGGCGCTGTGGTCAGGATCGGGGCGCCGAAGGCCGAAACGAAATCCAGGCCGGAGTGGAAGGCGGGGCGCCCGGTGAACGGATCGAAGCGAACCCCGAAGCTGCTGGTCTTGCGGGCCCCTCTGGCGGGCTGTGCGAAGGGCAGCCGCGAAGCGGTCTCCGACAGGGCGTTCGCGGCCGAAAGGTTCTCCGCCGCCCGCTGAATTCGCGCGGCGAAGCGCTCGTCCACGTCCAGAACCGCCGCCAGTGCGCGCGGATCCGGGGCTTCCAGAAGGGGACCGCCCGAGGCTGCGGAGGAGGCGTAGCTGGAGGGCGCGAGGCCGGCGAGGCGGAAGGCCAGGCGCAGCCGGTCGGCGCGGCTACGGGCGTAATCTTCAGCGGCGTCCACCAGGCGTTCCTGATTGGCCTGGACGGTGGCGATACGCTCAATGGGATTGGCGTCCGGGTCCGGTGCGCCGCGGAGGGCCGGGGTCAGGGCCGCCATGGCGCCCGGCTCGCCCTTGAGGTCGGTCAGGAGCAGGGCGAGAGCCGCGTGTCGCTTCTCGATGGACTCTGCAAGGCCTCCCAGGGAGGCGCCGGACGCATTCAGCTGGGCGACAGCGCTGTTCAGCCGGGCCTCACGGTCTGCGACCCAGCGTTCGGAGCGGGCCTGCATCTGAGCCAGCTCCTCGTCGCTCCGGGACTGGGTGACCGCGCCGATCAATATCGCGATAAAGGAAACAAGAACCCAGGTCAGCAGACCCAACGCGATCGCCGCAAAGATCATCTGCCTTGCGGGGGTCAGGACCACGCCCTTCATCTCACCTCCGGACCGGAGGTAGAGGTGCCGTTCGGGGAAAAGGGCCTGGATCAACCCTCGGAGTTGCGCGAGACGCGACATGCTCACCGTGCTGTCTGCCAATGGGGATGCAGTTATTGTCCGTTAAGTCCGCTGCTGGCAACCCGCTCATTCGAGGGTCGCCCGAGGGACCGTGATTATGGGTTACAGGGCCAGGGCCGCTTTCAGCACCTCGGCGGCATGGCCCTGGACCTTCACCTTCCGCCAGACTTTCCGGATAACACCGGCGCCGTCGATCAGAAAGGTCGATCTGTCGATGCCCATGTACTTGCGGCCATACATGCTCTTCTCGACCCAGGATCCGTAGGCCTCGATCGTCGCCCCCTCCGGATCGGAGCCCAGGGGGATGGCGAGACCGTATTTGGCGGTGAACTTTCCGTGACTGGCGACGGTGTCCTTCGAAACTCCCAGCACCGCAACGCCTGCCGCGGTGAAATCCGGGGCAAGCGCAGAAAACTCCTGCGCCTCCTTGGTGCAGCCGGAGGTGTCGTCCTTGGGGTAAAAGTAAAGGACAAGCGGCTTGCCGGCGAAGTCCGACAGCCGGATCGCGCCCTTCTCGCCAGCCATTTCGAAGTCGGGCGCCTTCGCGCCGGCATCCAGTTCCGCCATGTTCCGCTCCTCAGGGTTCGATCACCAACCGGACCCGACGCTTGCCGGACCGCAGCTCTGTCTCGGCGCCATCGACGACGACCGTCGCCTGGGGATCCGAGACCTTCTCGCCGTTGATCCGGAAGCCGCCGTTGGCGATCTGCTTCCGGGCCTCGGAGTTGGAGGCGGCGAAGCCCGCCGCCACCATCAGCCCGGCGTGGGACATGGCGGCGAGGTCGTCGGCTTTCAAGGCCAGGGTGGGCATGTCGGCGGACAGGCCGCCGGCCTCGAAGGCGACCCGGGCGGCCTCCTCCGCCGACGTCGCCGCCTCTGCGCCGTGCAGCATGCGCGTCGCCTCGGTGGCCAGCACCTTCTTGGCGTCATTGATCCCGGCCCCGGTCAGGCCTTCCAGGCGCGCAATCTCTTCCAGGGGCAGGTCCGTGAAGAGCCGCAGGAAGCGGCCGACATCGGCGTCCTCGGTGTTCCGCCAGAACTGCCAGTAGTCATAGGGCGAGAGCATGTCGGCGTTCAGCCAGACGGCTCCGGCCACCGTCTTGCCCATCTTCTGGCCCGAGGCGGTGGCGAGCAGGGGACTGGTCAAGCCGAAGGCCTGCTTGTGATCCACCCGGCGGATCAGCTCCACCCCGTTCAGGATGTTTCCCCACTGGTCGGAGCCGCCCATCTGCAGCTGGCAGCCGTACTTGCGTTCGAGCTCGAGGAAGTCCGTGGCCTGCATCAGCATGTAGTTGAACTCAAGGAAGGTCATGGGCTGTTCGCGCTCGAGGCGCAGCCGGACCGAGTCAAAGCTCAGCATGCGGTTGATGGTGAAGTGCACCCCGTAGTTCCGCAGGAACTCGACATAGCCGAGGGTGTCGAGCCAGTCGGCGTTGTTGACCATGATGGCGTCGGTCGGCCCGTCCCCGAAGGTCAGGAAGCGGGCGAAGACGGTCTTGATGCTGTCGATGTTGGCCTGGATCCTGTCCTCGGTCAGGAGGGGCCGCGACTGGTCCTTGTCGGTGGGGTCGCCGACCTTGGTCGTTCCGCCGCCCATCAGCACGATGGGCTTGTGCCCCGCCTGCTGCATGCGGCGCAGCATCATGATCTGCAGCAGGCTGCCTACGTGCAGGGAGGGCGCCGTCGCATCGAAGCCGATGTAGCCGGTCACCCGCCCGGACGCCGCCGCGGCGTCGAGCTCCTCGGGGTGGGTGATCTGGTGGATGTAGCCGCGCGCCTGCAGGGTTCGCAGAAGGGCGGACTTGAATTCGGCTTGGGCGGTCATGGGAAGCTCCGGAGGGCTCGGTCGGGCCGGCGCCGTTTCCAGAGCGCGCCAGCCGGGAAGGGCGGCGCGAAGGGTCTCACGCCGTCGTCAGGGGCGGCGGTAATAGGTCCGGGTCGGGGCGAGGGCCTGAAACACGCCGCTGGCCTAGGCCCCGACGCCGTGGCAGTCAAGCGCCATGCGCGTCCTCGGCTTCATGACCGGCACCTCCCTGGACGGGATCGACATGGCGATCCTTGAGACCGACGGAGAGACCCTGCAGGGCTTCGGTCCAGCCGCCGAAGCGCCCCTGCCGGACGCCCTGCGCGACCTCCTCGCCCGGACCATCGAGGTCGCCCTGAAGCATCCCCGCGGGGCGCCGGACCCTCCTCTGTTCGCCGAGACCGCCCGGGCGGTGGCCGAAGCCCACTTCGCGGCCGGGTCGGCCTTCCTTCGCGCGTACCGGATGGACTGGTCCGACCTGGACCTTGTCGGGATGCATGGCCAGACCGTCCTGCATGAAAGGCCTTCCGCAGGGCGTCCGGGGCGGACCCTGCAGCTGGGCGACGGGGAGTGGCTCGCCATGGCGACAGGAGTCCCCGTGGCTTTTGACTTCCGCACCGCCGACGTGGCGGCGGGCGGGGAGGGGGCGCCCCTTGCGCCGGTCTATCACCTGGCGCGTGCGGCGGCGTCAGGGCTTCCTGCGCCCCTCGCAGTGCTCAATGTCGGCGGGGTGGCGAACCTGACCTGCTGGGCGGGCGGCGACCGGGTGGTCGCCTTTGATACGGGGCCTGGCAACGGCCTGATCGACCAGGTGGTGCTGGCGCGGACCGGCGAGAGATTCGACCGCGACGGGCGCCTTGCGAGGGAAGGGCGGGTCATTTCCCAGGTTCTGGAAGGTCTGCTGGCCCATCCCTACTTCGCGGCGCCGCCGCCCAAGTCCCTCGACCGTTACGACTTCTCGCCCGCCCCGACGGAGGACCTGCCCCTGGCCGACGCCGTCGCGACCCTGACGGCCTTCACCGCCGAGGCCGTGGCGAGGGCGTTCAGCCTCCTCGATACGAGGCCGACCAGCCTGATCGTCACGGGCGGGGGGCGGCGCAACCCCGCCCTGATGGAGGCCCTGTCCGTCCGCCTGTCCTGCACGGTCACAAACGTCGAGAGCGTCGGCTGGCGAGGAGACGCCCTCGAAGCGGAGGCCTTCGCCTTCCTTGCAGCGCGTTGCCTCAGGGGGTTGCCGATCTCGTTCCCGGGAACGACCGGGGTGAAGGCTCCAATGACCGGCGGCCGTTTGGCCCGGCCGGGCTGATGCCGTCTCAGACGCTCTCGGCCAGACGCCGGTCCAGATAAGCCCCAACGCGGGCTTCCACCTCAGGCAGATGCTCGGTCCAGAAATGGCTGGCGCCGTCCACCACGTCGTAGTCGATCACGATGCCCTTCTGGGTGCGCAGCTTGGAGACCACCTTCTCCACCTCCTGCGGGGGCGTGACGGTGTCCGCGCCGCCGTGCAGGATCAGACCGGAGGCCGGGCAGGGGGCCAGGAAGCTGAAGTCATACATGTTGGTCGGCGGGGAGACCGAGATGAAGCCGTCGGTCTCGGGCCGGCGCATGAGCAGCTGCATGCCGATCCAGGCGCCGAAGTCGAAGCCCGCCACCCAGCACTGGGCGGCCGAGGGGTTGGTGGCCTGCAGCCAGTCAAGGGCGGTGGCGGCGTCCGCCAGTTCGCCGATCCCTGCGTCGAACTCGCCCTGGCTGCGTCCCACGCCGCGGAAGTTGAAGCGCAGGACCGAGAAGCCCCGCTTCATGAACAGATGGAACAGCTGGACGGCCACGGGATGGTTCATCTGCCCGCCGGCCCGGGGGTGCGGATGCAGGATCAGGGCGATCGGGGCATTCTCGATCTTGCCCGCCGTATAGCGCCCCTCGATGCGGCCGGCTGCGCCGGTCAGAACCACCTCTGGCATATCGCCTCCTCAAGTGGAGCCCGAATAGTTGACTATCGTGCTTGGTCTTCCTAGATCGCAGGCGCCGGCTCTGGAGCGGCCCCGCGAGAAGCGGCGGCTTTAGCACAGGGCCCGGCGGCAAGGCTCGAAAAAATGCGAACCTCCAGAGGTCCGGGGACATGCGACTGAGCACCAAGGGGCGATACGCCGTCATGGCCATGGCCGACCTGGCCCGGCGCCAGGCGGAGTCGGCTGAACGCGCAGTCGCTCTCTCGGACATCGCCGCCCGCCAGGAAATCTCGCTCTCCTATCTTGAGCAACTGTTCGCCCGGCTGCGACGCCAGGGGCTTGTGCAGAGCCACCGAGGTCCCGGCGGCGGCTATCGCCTGGCCCGTACGGCTGCGGCCACCAGCATCGCCGAGATTGTCCTTGCCGTGGATGAGCCCCTGCGGGCCACCCGCTGCGGCGCCAAGTCGCCGGGATGCATGACGAACGGCGAGCGCTGCCTGACACACGACCTGTGGGAGGAAACCGGCCGGCAGATCGAGGCCTGGCTGGCCTCCGTGTCTCTGGAAGACGTGGTCGCGGGCCGTGTCGGCGCCGGCCGGAGGGCGGCATGAACGCGGGGGTCTATCTGGATCACTGCGCCACCTCCCCCCTGAGGCCCGAGGCGCGCGCCGCCATGGCCGCCGCCTTCGACGTGACCGGTAATCCGAGTTCCGTCCACGCCTCGGGTCGCGCGGCCCGCGCGCTGCTGGAGGAGGCGCGCGCCCGGGTGGCGATCCTGGCCGGCGCCCCCTCGGCAGCGGTCACCTTCACCAGCGGCGGGACGGAGGCCAATGTGCTGGCGATCCGCAGCGCGGTCGCCGCCGGGGCTCGCCGGCTGCTGATCTCCGCCATCGAGCACGACTGTGTCCGTGAGGCGGCCCTGGCCAGCGGCGTCGAGACCGTGGAGGTCCCGGTCCGGCCGGAGGGGATAATCGACCTCGGCGCCCTCCAGGCGCTTCTCGACGCCCCCTCGGCGGCGGGCGGCCCCGTCTTTCTGGCCCTCATGGCCGCCAATAACGAGACCGGCGTGATCCAGCCCACCCGAGAGGCTGCCGAGAGGGTCCGCGCGGCGGGAGGCTGGCTGCATGTGGACGCCGTCCAGGCCGCCGGCCGGACGCCGGTGGAACTGGATGTTCTCGGCGCTGACAGCCTCGCCTTCTCGGCTCACAAGCTGGGCGGCCCCCAGGGCATCGGCGCCCTGGTCGCCGGACCCCGCACCCGCATTTTCCGTGACATGCCGGGCGGAGGGCAGGAGCACGGTCGCCGCGCCGGGACCCAGAACCTGATCGGCGCCGCGGGCTTCGGGGCGGCGGTTGAGGCCGCCCTGGCGTCTCCCCGCCCAGGGCCAGGAGCCCGGGACGTCGCCGCGGCCGCCTTCGCGGACGCCGGGGCTCTGGTGGTCGGGGCGACGGCGCCACGCCTGGACGACGTGTTGTGCATCGCGACCCCGGATCTTCCCTCGGAGATCCAGGTCATGGGCCTTGACCTCGCCGGCGTGCAGGTGAGCGCCGGCGCCGCCTGTTCCAGCGGCAAGGTGCGACCCAGCCGGGTCCTGGAGGCCATGGGCCTGGGCGACCTGGCCGGCTGCGCCATCCGCCTGAGCGGGGGCTGGTCCACCCGGTCTGAGGACTGGCGGATCGCCGTCGAAACCTGGATCGACCTGAAGACCCGGCGGCAGTCTCGCCGTCACCCGGCTGCGGCCTGAGGAGCAGACAGATGGTCGCCGTCAAGGACACCGTGGAACAGGTCGCCGGGCTCGAGAAGTACGAGCATGGCTTCGTCACCGAGATCGAGCAGGAGTTCGCGCCCAAGGGTCTGGACCGGGACACCGTCGCCTTCATATCGCGCAAAAAGAACGAGCCGGAATGGATGCTGGCCTGGCGCCTTGAGGCTTTCGAGCGCTGGAGCGCCATGGAGTCGCCGGAGTGGGCCCGGGTCAGCTTCCCGCCCATCGACTACCAGGACGCCACCTACTACGCCGCGCCAAAGGCCAAGGAGGGGCCCGCCAGCCTGGACGAGGTCGATCCCGAGCTCCTGAAGACCTACGAGAAACTGGGCATTCCGCTGCGGGAACAGGAGGTTCTGGCCGGAGTGACCGGCGCCCCCCGCTATGCCGTCGACGCCGTCTTCGACTCTGTCAGCGTGGTGACCACCTTCAAGAAGGAGCTGGCCGAAGCCGGAGTCATCTTCTGTTCGATGAGCGAGGCGGTGCGGGAGCACCCGGAGCTGGTCCGCAAGTACCTCGGCACGGTGGTGCCGGTGACCGACAACTTCTTCGCCTGTCTCAACTCGGCGGTCTTCTCCGACGGCAGCTTCGTCTACGTACCCCCTGGGGTGCGGTGCCCCATGGAGCTGTCCACCTACTTCCGGATCAACGCCGCCGGCAGCGGGCAGTTCGAGCGCACCCTGATCATCGCCGACAAGGGAGCCTATGTCTCCTACCTGGAGGGCTGCACCGCGCCCATGAGGGACGAGAACCAGCTGCACGCCGCAGTGGTCGAGCTCGTCGCCCTGGAGGACGCAGAGATCAAGTACTCTACCGTCCAGAACTGGTACCCGGGCGATCCGGAGACCGGGAAGGGCGGCATCTACAATTTCGTCACCAAGCGCGCCGATTGCCGGGGTGACCGCTCGCGGGTGTCCTGGACCCAGGTGGAGACGGGTTCGGCCATCACCTGGAAGTACCCGTCCTGCGTGCTGCGCGGTCGCGACAGCGTGGGCGAGTTCTACTCGATCGCCATCACCAATGGACGCCAGCAGGCCGACACAGGCACCAAGATGATCCATCTGGGCGAGGGGACGCGCTCGCGGATCATCTCCAAGGGGATCAGTGCAGGGCGGTCCTCCAACACCTACCGGGGCCTGGTGTCCGCCCATCCCAAGGCCAAGGGCGCGCGCAACTTCACCCAGTGCGACAGTCTCCTGATCGGCAAGACCTGTTCCGCGCACACGGTGCCATACATCGAGGCGCGCAATGGCGCCTGCACCTTCGAGCACGAGGCCACGACCACACGTCTCTCGGAAGACCAGCTCTTCTACGCGCAGCAGCGGGGGCTGTCCGAGGAGGAGGCTGTCCAGCTCCTGGTGAACGGCTTCGTCCGGGAGGTCCTCCAGGAGCTTCCCATGGAGTTCGCCGTGGAGGCCCAGAAGCTGGTCGCGATTTCACTGGAAGGCAGTGTGGGATGACCCGGACGGACCTGTCCAAGACCCTCTCCCTGCGCCGGGCCTTCGACCGGGAGATCCTCAGGCGCGAGGATGAGCGTCTGGCCCGCGAAGAGAGGGACCGGGCTCAGCAGGAGGCTGATCACGCCGCCGCCAGCGCCCTTCATGACATCCTGGCCTCCGATCCCGACTTCCTTCGCGAACGCGGCCTGAAGCTGGAGAGGACCCGTTATGCGGTGACCCTCGACCACCCGGATTTTCGTCTGCGCGCCTTTTTCGAGGCCGGGGAGGCCAGCGTCAGCTCCGCCGACAAGCGCACCGCCACCTCGCCAACCGCCGCCCCGCGCAAGCAGGCCGTGGCGACATCTGTTTCCGGGGCGCTCGACCTGTTCGCCCAGTACCTTGCCGACGAGTCCCCCTCATGCTGAGCCTGCGAAACCTCCACGCCCGGGTGGGCGAGCGCGAAATCCTGAAGGGGCTCAGCCTCGAGGTGCCGGCGGGCGAGGTGCACGCCGTGATGGGTCCCAACGGCGCCGGGAAATCGACACTCTCCTATGTCCTGACGGGAAGGCCCGGATACGAGGTCACCGAGGGCGCAGCGGAGCTCGACGGCGTCGATCTGCTAAGCCTCGAGGCCAATGAGCGAGCGGCGCAAGGCTTGTTCCTGTCCTTCCAGTATCCCCTTGAAATTCCGGGGGTTCCAGCCCTCACCTTTATCCGGACTGCGGTGAACGCCCAGCGCCGGGCCCGCGGTGAGGCGGAGATGTCCGCCCCGGACTTCCTCAAGCGGGCGCGGGCCTGCGCCGCCGAACTGAAGATGGACTTCGACATGCTCAAGCGGCCTCTCAATGTCGGGTTCTCCGGAGGCGAGAAGAAGCGCATGGAAGTCCTTCAGATGGCGCTGCTCTCTCCCCGTTTCATGATCCTCGACGAGACGGATTCGGGTCTCGATATCGACGCGCTGCGGATCGTTTCGGAGGGCGTGAACGCCCTGCGCGCGCCTGATCGCGCCATGCTGGTCATCACGCACTACCAGAGGCTTCTGGACTATATCCGTCCCGACAGGGTGCATGTGCTGGCGGACGGTCGGATCGTGGCGAGCGGCGGACCCGAACTCGCCCTCGAACTCGAGCGTCATGGCTACGACAAGTACGCGAGGGCGGCGTGAATCTGGATGAGGCCATCCGGCTTCGCGACCCCACGCGCCTGCCCTCCCGGAGGGATGAGGACTGGCGCTGGACGGACTTGCGCGGGCTGCTGCGAACCCTCCCGGAGCCTTCGCAACCCCTGCCGACCGACGCAATCGGCCCGGGTCCGTTTGACGGGCTGCCGGGTGAGATCGTCATTGTCGCCAATGGCTCCGGGCCTGAGGAGATCCGCATTGGCGAGGGGGAGGCGCGGACGCTGGTCCTGAGGCATATCTCCCGGGGTGACGGGGCCCACACGGCGCGCCTGCGGATCGACGTCAGGCCCTCTGCCCGCCTGACCCTCCTGGAGTCGCACGAGGGGGGCGGCGCCGGCCTGTCCCTCCTGGGCGTCGACCTTACGCTGGGAGCAGACGCCGCCTGCGAGCGTCTGGTCCTCTCAGACCTGGACCCGGACGCGGTCGCCGTCGTCGAACTTGACGCAACACTGGCGGCCCGTGCGAGTCTTTCGCAGACCCTTCTGACCACCGGCGCGCGCCGCCAGCGCTTCGAGACCCGGGTCCGGCACCCGGGGCAGGGGGCGCAGGTCCGGCTGGATGGGGTCTACGTTCTGCGGGACCGCCGACACGCCGATCTGACCAGCAGCGTTCGTCATGAGGGACCAGGCGGGCGCACCGACCAGCTCGCCCGGGGCATGGTGGACGACCAGGCCCGAGCCGTCTTCCAGGGCCGGATCATCGTCCAGGAGGGGGCCGACGGAACCGACGCGCGCATGGCGCACAACGCCCTCATCCTGTCGGATCGGGCCGAGGTCGACGCCCGGCCGGAGCTGGAGATCTATGCCGACGATGTCGCCTGCGCCCATGGGGCCACGGTCGGCGCCCTGGATGACGAGGTCCTCTTCTACATGCGCCAGCGGGGCCTGCCGGAACCCGAGGCCCGCAGCCTCCTGGTGGCCTCCTTCCTGGGCGAGGTGATCGACCGGGTCGGGAGTCCGGAAGCGGCCGAACGGATGCGGAGCTGGCTGCAGGCGCGGGTCGGAGCCGGCGACTGATGAGCTTTGATCCGGAAAGAGTCCGCAGCGAGTTCCCGATCCTCTCCCGCAGGATCGGCGACCGGCCGCTCGTCTACCTGGACAGCGCCGCCTCTGCCCAGAAGCCCGAGGCGGTCATCCAGGCCATGACGGACCTGATGCGACACAGCTACGCCAACGTCCACCGCGGCCTGCATACCTTGGCGAATGAAACCACGGAACTCTATGAAAACGCGCGGAAAAAGATCGGCGCCTTCATAGGCGCGCCGGAGACCGAGATCGTCTTCACCCGGGGCGCTACCGAGGCCCTGAACCTGGTGGCGGCGGGCCTTGGGCGCGATCTGTCCGAGGGTGATGAGGTGGTCCTGACCGAAATGGAGCACCACGCCAACATCGTCCCCTGGCACTTCCTGCGCGAGCAGAAGGGGGTGGTGTTGCGCTTTGCTCCGCTCCTTCCCGACGGCGCCCTCGACATGGAGGCCCTGGAAGGTCTGATCTCGCCCCGCACCCGTGTGGTGTCGGTAGTCCACATGTCCAACGTCCTCGGGACGGTGAACCCGGTCCGCCGCATCGCCGCCCTGGCCCGCGCCGCGGGTGCGGTGATGGTCGTCGACGCCTGCCAGTCGGTGGTCCACGCCCACCTCGACGTCCGTGACCTTGACGCCGACTTCGTGGCCTTCTCCGGGCACAAGCTCTACGGACCGACTGGGATCGGGGTGCTGTGGGGTCGGGCCGACCGGCTGGCCGCCCTTCCACCCTGGCAGGGCGGGGGTGAGATGATCGACCGGGTGGACTTCGACCGGATCACGTACGCAGAGCCGCCCCTGCGGTTTGAGGCGGGGACCCCGCCGATCGTGGAGGCGGTCGGACTGGGTGCGGCGGTGGACTGGCTTTCGTCCCTCGACCGGGACGCGATCCACGCCCATGAGGCGGCGCTCTACGAGCGGGCGCGCGAGGGCGTCGCCTCGATCAATGGCCTGCGGATTCTCGGCGAGGCTGAGGGCAAGGGCGCTGTCCTCAGCTTTACCCTTGAGGGCGCGCACGCCCACGACATCGCCCAGCTGCTGGACCGCTATGGCGTGGCGGTCCGGGCCGGGACCCACTGCGCCGAGCCCCTCATGCGGCGACTGGGCGTCAGCTCCAGCGTCCGCGCCTCCTTCGCGCTCTACAACACCGCCCAGGAAGTTGACGCCTTCCTGGAGGCCCTTGATCGAACCCGGACCTTCTTCCTATGACCGCGACCTCAAGCGAACCGACAGGCGAAGGCGCGCCAGGCGCCCTGAGCCAGGCTGAACTCGATCGGCTGACCGACCGGCTGATCGAGGCCTTCAAGACCGTGTTTGACCCCGAGATCCCGGTCGACATCTACGAGCTGGGCCTGATCTACAAGGTGGATGTCTCGGATGACCGGGACGTGGCCGTGGACATGACCCTGACGGCGCCGGGGTGCCCGGTGGCGGGGGAGATGCCGGGTTGGGTCGAGGACGCTGTGCGCGCCATTCCCGAAGTCCGGAACGTCAAGGTCGACCTGGTCTTTGATCCACCCTGGGACCCGTCGCGCATGTCCGACGAAGCCAAGCTTCAATTGAACATGTTCTGAGCCCATATTGGCCGCATGACCCTGGAAACGCTCTCCGCCACCCCGCGTCCCCGTCGCCCCCGCCCGCAGGTCGTGTCCCTGACGCCGGCTGCAGCCGACCGTGTGCGTGAGATCATTGCGCGCTCCGAGACGCCCATCGCGGGCCTGCGGGTCGGAGTGAAGAACGGCGGCTGCGCCGGCCAGGAGTATGTGCTGGAGTACGCCGAGGCGGTCGGTCCCTTGGACGAGGTGGTCACCGACCAGGGTGTGACCATCCTCGTAGAGCCCTCAGCCGTACTTTTCCTGCTTGGAACCGTGGTCGACTATGAGGTGACGCGCTTGTCATCCAAGTTCGTCTTCCGCAATCCTAACCAGACCGACGCCTGCGGCTGCGGCGAGAGCGTCACCATCCAGCCCGCCGCAGCGCCCGACGCCTGATCCGGCCTACTTGCGGCTGAAGACCGCCACACGCTTCTGCAGGAAGGCCATCACGCCCTCCTTGAAGTCGGATGTCCGACCGGCGGTGCGCTGGGCCACGCGCTCGGCGTGCAGCTGCTGCAGCCAGTGGTTGTCGAGGCTGTCCCAGATGAGCTTTCGGATCGAGCCCAGGGCCCAGGGGCCGTCGGCCAGAGATCGGGCGATCTCGTGGGCGGTGGACATGAGCTTGTCATCGGGAACCACCCGGTTCACGAGGCCCCAGTCCAGGGCGGTTTTCGCAGGGATCTTCTCGCCCAGCAGGGCCATCTCCAGGGCCCGGGCCTTTCCGATCAGGCGCGGCAGGAGATAGGTCGAGCCCCCGTCCGGCACCAGGCCGATCCGGCGGAAGGCCTGCAGGAAGTAGGCGCTTTCCCCGGCGACGATGATGTCGCCCATCAGGGCGATGGAGCAACCCACGCCGGCCGCCGCGCCGTTGATCGCGGTGACGATCGGGATCGGGTAATCCCGCAGGGAGGTCATGAAGGGGTTGTAGACGGTCTCCAGCGCGGAGCCGGAGTCGGGGCCTTCCGGGTCCGGGTTCGCGGACTGCGCCGCGCTTCCGCCGCCAGACAGGTTTGCCCCCGAGCAGAAGCCGCGCCCCTCGCCGGTCAGGATGACGCAGCGGGCGCCCGATTCGGGTCGGGCATAGGCGGCGAAGGCCGCCCGCAGCTCGGCCATGGTGTCGAGGCCGGCGGCGTTCATGGTGGCCGGGTCGGCGAGGGAGATGACGGCGATGCCGTCATTCAGCGAAATCTTGATCTTCTCGTAAGCCATGCGTCCCTCCGAGATTGATGTAGAGCCCAACAAGAAACCGGCTGCCCCTGCGTCAGGCCAGCCTCCTTTGGTCAGCCGTCACCTTCGACCGCCAGGCGGTTCCGGCCTCGCCGTTTGGCGTTGTAGAGACTTGCGTCCGCGCGTTCGATCAGGTCGTGGACTGTGTCACCCGGGCGGTAGCACGCAATGCCGGCGGACAGGGTGATGACGCCCAGGTTGTCGTTGGTCGAACGTCGTCGCACGCTCGCCACAGAGACATCCTTCAGGATCTGCTCCACCAAGAAGGCCGTCTCGGACAGGCTTTCTCCGGGCAGGATAAGCGCAAACTCCTCTCCCCCGAAGCGGGCTGCGAACCTTGGGGGCGCCACCCGCTGGCGGATGACGCCGGCGACGTAACGGAGCACCTGGTCGCCCGTCTGGTGTCCCCAGGTGTCATTGAACTTCTTGAAGTGGTCGATGTCGAGAAAGGCCAGACAAAAGTCTCCGCCGACTTCTGCGACCTCCGCACGGATCCGCTCGATGGCCTCATCGAAGGCGCGCCGGTTGGCGAGCAGGGTCAGGGGATCGGTGGCCGCCTCTTTCCGGATTTCCTCCAGCTGTTCCCTGAGCATGGCGACCTC
>NZ_JADBZL010000069.1:0-3088 GCF_020402505.1 Phenylobacterium sp.
GGTGGTGCGGCGGGATTCCAGACCCATCTGGCCATAGAGCACCTCGCCCACCTGCTTGGGGCTGCCGAGGTTGAAGGGGTGGCCGGCCAGCCGGTGGGCCTCGGCCTCCAGCTCGCCCATCCGGACCGAGAAGTCGTTGGACAGCCGGCGCAGGCGATCGGGATCAACCCGCACCCCGGCGTTCTCCATCGCCGCCAGAACCGGAGGCATGGGCCGCTCCAGGGTCTCGTAGACGGTCAGCAGGCCCTCCTGCCGCAGGCGCGGTCGCAGGACCCGGTAGAGGCGCAGGGTCACGTCGGCGTCCTCGGCGGCGTAGGCGGTGGCCGGCTCGAGGGCCACGTGCCGGAAACTCTTCTGGGCCTTGCCGGTTCCCGCCACCTGCTTGAAGGGAATGGGGCTGTGGCCCAGGTGCAGGCGCGACAGCTCGTCCATGCCGTGGCCGTGCAGCCCGCCCTCCAGGACGTAGCTGATCAGCATGGTGTCCTCGATGGGCGCCACGCGGATCCCGTAGCGCGACAGGACCCCCAGGTCGTACTTGGCGTTCTGGCCGACCTTGAGGACGGAGGGGTCCTCCAGGAGGGGCTTGAGGGCCGCCAGCGCAGCCTCCATCGGAATCTGGGTCAGGTCGCCGGGAGCGTCGAGGGCGAGTCCGGGCTCTGGCTCGTGGGCGAGCGGAATGTAGCAGGCCTCGCCGGGCCCCGTGGCCAGGGAGACCCCCACCAGACCGGCCGTGGCCGAGCCCAGGGCGTCGGTCTCGGTATCGAAGGCGATGACGCCGGCGGCCCGGGCCCGGGCGACCCAGACCTCCAGGGTGGGCATGTCGCGCACGCAGGCGTAGGCGGAGGCGTCCACCGGCTCGGACGCGGCCGTCTGGTCGGCGGCGGTCTGGGCCTTCGCCGCGAGGTGCGCCCCGGCGACCCGTCGGCCCAGGGTGTTGAGCTCCATCTCCTGGAGGAAGGCGGCCAGGGCGTCCGGGTCGGGATCGGCGACCGCCAGTTCCTCGAGGGCCGAGGGCAGGGGCGCCTGGTCGTCCAGCTGGACGAGGCGGCGGGACAGGCGGATCTGCTCGGCGTGCTCCAGGAGGATCTGCCGGCGCTTCTCCTGGCGGATCTCGCCGGCCCGGGCGAGGAGGGTCTCCAGGTCGCCGTACTCGTTGATCAGCAGGGCCGCGGTCTTGACCCCGATGCCCGGGGCGCCGGGCACGTTGTCGACAGGATCGCCGCAGAGGGCCTGGACCTCGACCACCTTGTCGGGGAGGACGCCGAACTTCTCGACCACCTGTTCGGGACCGATCCGGACGTTCTTCATGGTGTCGAGCATGGTGACGCGCGCGCCCACCAGCTGCATCAGGTCCTTGTCCGAGGAGATGATGGTCACCTCGCCGCCGGCCTCG
Organism: Phenylobacterium sp.; assembly: GCF_020402505.1. Classification (GTDB taxonomy): domain Bacteria; phylum Pseudomonadota; class Alphaproteobacteria; order Caulobacterales; family Caulobacteraceae; genus Phenylobacterium. The sequence goes on from NZ_JADBZL010000069.1 coordinate 1,394, forward strand.
CGCACCTGGCGGGCGTAGGCGGCGATCAGGTCGTCGGCCTCGAATCCCGGCTGCTCCAGGGCGTGGACGCCGAAGGCGCGGGTGGCCTCGCGCACCAGGGGAAACTGCGGGACCAGGTCCTCGGGCGCCGGCGGGCGGTGGGCCTTGTACTCGGGGTAGATCTGGTTCCGGAAGGTCTTCTCGGAGTGGTCGAAAACCACCGCCAGGTGGGTCGGCGCGTCCGGCTGGGCCTTCATGTCCACCAGCAGCTTCCACAGCATGTTGCAGAAGCCGGACACGGCGCCGATCGGCAGGCCGTCGGACTTGCGCGTCAGGGGCGGAAGGGCGTGGAAGGCCCGGAAGATGAAGCCGGAGCCATCGACGAGATAGAGGCGGAGGGGGGCGTCGCTCATGGCCCCCATCCTAGAGGGCGGCGGCGGGCCGGTCGATCCTGGGTTCGCGGCTTAGTGACCGCCCGAGACCTCGTAGACGCCCGGCGCGCTGTCGCCATGGCCGTGGTCGAGGACGAACCGGCGATCGCAGTAAGGGCAGTCTACCGTCCCGTCGACGCCAAGGTCCAGATAGACCCGGGGATGGCCCAGGGCCCCGCCAACGCCGTCGCAGGCCACGCGGTGGGCGTGGACCCGCACGATCTCCGGTTCGGGACCCGGGGCGCCGGGGGCGGGGGTGTCGGACTTGCGGGCCATGGACGGGCTCTCCCTCGCCGGGAACGCTTGGCGGCGACCCGGGCAGGCTCTAGGTATGCGAGCCTGCCTTTCGTCGTCAATGCGCCGGAGCCCCGGAGGTCGCCATGAGCCTGCCCGACTACGCCATCGAGGCCCGGAACGTGGTCAAGACCTATGCGGCCACCAAGACCACGCCGCAGATTCAGGCCCTGAAGGGGATCGACCTCCAGATCCCGCGCGGCTCGGTCTTCGGCCTTCTGGGTCCGAACGGAGCGGGCAAGTCGACCTTCATCAACATCCTGGCCGGCCTGGTGCGCAAGACCTCGGGATCGGTGCAGATCTGGGGCCGCGACATCGACGAGCGTCCCCGGGACGCCCGGGCCGCCATCGGCGTGGTGCCCCAGGAGATCGCCGCCGACCCCTTTTTCACACCCCGGGAATCCCTCGAGGTCCAGGCCGGCATGTACGGCGTGCCCCCGAAGGAGCGGCGCTCCATGGAGCTCCTCACCGCCCTCGGCCTCGCCGACAAGGCCGAGGCCTATGTCCGCCAGCTCTCCGGCGGCATGAAGCGGCGCCTGATGGTGGCCAAGGCCATGACCCATAACCCGCCCGTCCTGATCCTCGACGAGCCGACCGCCGGCGTGGATGTGGAGCTGCGCCGCCAGCTCTGGCGCTACGTGGTCGAGCTGAACCGGAAGGGCGTGACCATCGTCCTGACCACCCACTACCTGGAGGAAGCCCAGGAGCTCTGCGACCGGATCGCCATCATCAACCGGGGCGAGGTGGTGGCCTGCGAGGCGACCGGCGACCTGCTGGGCCGGATCGACACCCGGGCGGTTGTGGTGACCCCGGAGATGCCCGTCGATGCGGCGCCGGCCCTGGGCGGCTTCGAGGCGCGCCTGCGCCCCGGCGGCGCCTTCGCGGTGACCTACCGGACGGGCGAATCCAGCGTCGAGCAGGTGCTGGCCGCCGTCCGGGCCGCAGGCCTTTCCGTCCGCGATGTGGCGACCGAGGACCCGAGCCTCGAGGA
>NZ_JADBZL010000007.1:0-6310 GCF_020402505.1 Phenylobacterium sp.
CGCTCGTGCTCGAAGTCCACGTCGATGTCCGGCGGCTCGCCCCGGGCCTCGGAGATGAAGCGCGAGAAGAGAAGGTCCTGGTCCTTCCTGGTCGGGTCGACGGCGGTGATGCCGAGGCAGAAGCAGACCACGGAGTTGGCCGCCGAGCCCCGTCCCTGGCAGAGGATGCCCTGGGCCCGCGCCCAGCGGACGATGTCGTGGACGGTCAGGAAGTAGTTGGCGAAGCCCAGCTTCTCGATGAGGTCCAGCTCGTGGGCGATGGTCCGGCGCTCGGCCTCGCCCATGCCCGCCTCGAAGCGCCAGGTCGCCCCTTCCCAGGCCCGGTCGCGCAGGTGCTGCATGGGGGTCTTGCCCGCTGGGACCGGCTCGTCGGGATACTCGTAGCGCAGCTCCGACAGGTCGAAGCCGACCCGGCCGGCGATCTCCAGGCTGCGCTCGACGGCGCCGGGGAAGCGGGCGAACAGGCGCGCCATCTCGGCGGGGGACTTCAGCCGGCGCTCGGCGTTGGCCTCCAGCCTGAGCCCCGCCTCGTGGATCGTGCAGCCCTCGCGGATGCAGGTCAGGACGTCCTGCAGGGGCCGCCGGCGGGCGTCGTGGTAGAGCACCTCGCCCACGGCGACCAGGGGCGCGCCGGCCGCTGCGCCCAGGGTCTCCAGCCGGGCCAGCTCCTGCAGGTCGCGGGGGCCGTATCGGCGCACGCCCCCCAGCCAGAGCCAGCCCCGCCGGGCCCGGGCCAGGTCCTGGAGCCGCCGGGGGAAGTCCGCCCCCCCGGCCTCCCCCGGCGCCGGGGGCAGGACGACGCCCAGCTGACCCTCCGCATGGTCCAGGAAGTCGCCGAGGGACAGGTCGCACCCGCCCTTGGGCGCCCGCCGCTTGCCCAGGGTCAAAAGGCGGGTCAGCCGGCCCCAGGCCGCCCGGTCGGAGGGATAGCAGATGAGGTCCGGCGTCCCGTCGGCGAAGACCAGGCGGGCGCCCGCCAGCACCTTCAGGGACCCGCCCACCCTGCGCCCCGCCCCCCAGGCCCGGACGACGCCGGCGACGCTGTTGCGGTCGGCGATCCCCAGGGCCTCCAGGCCCAGGGCGGCGGCGGTCGTCACCAGCTCCTCGGGGTGCGAGGCGGCGCGCAGGAAGGAAAAGTTGCTGGCCGCCGCCAGCTCGGCGTAGCGGCTCATCCGAACAGGCCGTGCAGCCACCAGCGCACCGGCCGGTCATGGTCGTGCAGGCCGGAGCGGAAGACCCAGAACCGCGCGCCGTCCTGGTCCTCTACCCGGTAATAGTCGCGCACCTGGTCGGTCCGCACCGCCTCGATCCCGGTCCGCCACCATTCTGCGCCGATCCGCTCGGGCCCCTCTGCCAGGTGGATGCGGTGCACCCGCCGGCGCCAGCGGAACTGCCGGGGCGGCTCGTCCGGGGTCAGGGCGATCACCCCCTCCAGGGGCTCGGGGCGGGGCAGGAGGCGTAAGGGGCGGGGGCGCCAGGCGGGCCAGCCGCCGGCGGGACCGGCCGCCACCTCCAGGGCTGCGGTCCGGCGCACCGAGCGTTCGGGGACGTGGCTGGCCAGAGGCCGGCTGCGCCAGACCCGCCGGGTCCCGAGCCGGGCGGTCAGCCGGTCGATCAGGGGCGCCAGGGCCTCGGGCCCTTCGACGGGCTCCAGCAGGCTGGCCAGGTCCGCCTGGCCCGGGGTCAGGACCTCAGCCTCCGCCGCCTGCAGGCTCACCGCCTCGATCCCGAAGCCGGGGTCCAGGGTCTCCAGCCGGGGCAGGAAGAGGCGGGCGAGGCGCTCCGGGTCGCAGGCCGGGCGGGACAGGCCCAGCTCCAGGTCCACGGGGGCGCCGTCCACCCGGTGGAAGTCCAGGCGGAAGCGCCGGGCCCCGCGTCCGGACGCCTCCAGCCGCGCGCACAGGCCAAGGGCGGCGTCCCGGCACAGGCGGGCCAGGTCCTCCGGCGCGCTCACCGGCTCGGCCAGGTCCAGGCGAAAGAACCAGGGGGTGGGCGGGCGGCGGAAGGCCAGGGCCTCGGGGGCCCGGCCCAGGGCCTGGTCCAGGCGCAGCAGGACGCCGGCGCCGAAGCGCTTGGCCAGGGGCCCCCGGGGCAGGGCGGTCAGCTGGCCGATCCGCCTCAGGCCCAGCCGGGCCAGCCGCTCCACCGCCGCCGGTTCCAGGCGTAGGGCGGCTGCCGGCAGGCCGGCCAGTTCAGGGGGCGGGGCGCCGTCTCCCGGCCCGCCCGGGGCCAGGATCCGGGGTCCCGCTTCCGCCGCCGGGCTCCGCGCCAGGGCCCAGGCCGCGCCGGCGGTGCCGGCGACGGCGATCCGCGCGGTCAGGCCGTCCCGCGCCAGGCGTGCGGCCAGGTCGGCGGCCATCTCCGCCTCGCCGCCCCACAGGTGGGCGACCCCGCCGATGTCGAGGAAGAGACCGTCCGGCGGGTCCGGGGCGACGGCGGGGGAAAAGCGCACGCACCAGTCGGCCAGGGCCTCCAGGGCCCGGGCGTCGGCCTCCGGCTCGGCCTCGGCCAGGACCAGGTCGGGGCGCAGGGCCTGGGCGTCTGTCACCCTCTGGCCGGGGAAGAGGCCCGCCGCCGCGGCGTCCGGGCTGACGGCGGCCAGCACCCTCAGCCCCCGGTCCTGGCGGACCAGGGCGAAGGGCTCAGCCCGCGGCGCTGAAGGCCGCCGGCGCCGCCAGGTCTCGATCGCCCAGTTCGGCGACCAGACGCAGAGGATGCGCGACATCGGCTTCTCCTTCGTCTCCGCCGGCGCCGGCCTCGACCCGCCAGTCGCCGGTCCGGCCGCCCCGGCTGCGGACCAGGCGCAGTCGCCAGCGCGGCGCCCCCAGGCCCAGGCCGCCGGGGCCGGGGGCGCTGGCGGCCGGCGACACGCGCCAGCAGGTGGCCGCCGCGGTCCCGCCCGTGGTCGCCGCCGCCGTCCCGCCGCCGAAGGGCCGGCGCAGCAGCATCAGCCCCGTGCCGCCGCGGGCCTCGCAGGCCAACTGCAGGCGTCGGCCGGCGGTCAGGTCCACGGCGCCGACCTCGGCCAGCACCACCCCCACGCCGGGCGCGGCCAGGGCGTCCTCGGCCACGGCCAGGGCCTCGGCCTCGTCCCGGGCGCAGACCCCCACCAGCCGGTCCGCCGGCAGGCCCAGGCCGGCCAGTCCCGGGGGGAAGAGGTCGTCCCGGCGCAGGATCCAGACCGCCGAGCGGCCGCGCTGGTCGGGCCGGGCCAGCAGGGCGGCGGCCAGCCGCGCGGCGAAGGCCGCCGGGGCGGCGCCGGTCTCGGCCTCCGCCCCCTCGCCGCCGATCTCGTGCCACTGGCCCAGGGGCAGCCCCCCGCCCAGGGCCGAATCCAGGCGCGGATCGCCCAGGGACAGCCGCCCCCGCACGGGCCCCGCCACCCGCTCCAGCCGCCGGATGTCCGCCCGCAGCGCCGCCAGCCTCTTCCGCCTGTCCCCGTCCATGCCCGACCTCGTGTTCGCTTTTTGTTCTAGTCGCGGCGAACGGGGAGTCAATGGTCTCCGGGAGGACAGGGGGGGATCAGTCGCCGGCGACCTGACGCGCCAGTTTCCGAGGGGCCATGGACAGGTAGCTCTGCAGCATCCAGGCCTTCAGGGTTTCCAGCTCGGCCAGGACGTCGTCCGCCGGCCCGAAGCGGGCGGTGACCCAGTTGTTGCGCTTGTGCCAGCCCTTGCTCTCCTGGACGAAGGGCAGCTCCGCGACCATTTCCGCCGAGATGGGCAGCTTCACCGTCAGCACCAGTTCGTCGGGGCTCGCGTCCCGCCCGCCGAACCAGGCGAAGCCCTTGCCCGCCACCCGCAGGTAGTGAAAGGGGTCGGCGTCCCGGCGTGGCGGCGCCAGGTCCGTCTCGGGCAGGCTGAGCCCATGGGCCAGAAGCTCGGCCTCGGCCTGCCGGCAGGGGTTCTGGGGCGTGCTCACGCCCCATCCTCCCCCCGACTGGAGTCTGGAGTCAACGTCGGCTCAGCAGACCCTCTCCGCCCCGCTTCGCGGTCCACCTTCCCCCTTGGGCAGGAATGAGAACGCCAATTGCTCCCCCAAGGGGGAGCTCCCTGCGAAGCCGGGGGCGTCAGAACCGCAGGATGCGGGCTTCCTTGACGTGGGGCAGGGCGCGGATGCGGCCCACCAGGCCCTCGTCGGGCTCCTGGTCCACGCCGATCAGGCAGATGGCGTCCTCGCCGGCGGCGACGCGGCCCAGGTTGAAGGTGGCGATGTTGACCCGGGCGTCGGCCAGCAGGGCCCCGACCGCGCCGATGAAGCCCGGCTTGTCCTGGTTGTTCACGTACAGCATGGTCGGCCCGAAGGGCGCGTCCAGCTCCATGCCCTTGACCTCGACGATGCGCGGGGCGCCCGCCACCACCGTCCCGGCGAAGGAGCGCTTGCCCATGGTGGTGGTCACGGTGATCCGCACCAGGCTCTCGAAGACGGGCGAGTCGTCCAGCTTGGACTCGGTCACCGCCACGCCCCGCTCCCGCGCTGCGGCGGGGGCGGAGACCATGTTGATCTCCGCCAGGATGGGCCGCATCACCCCGGCCAGGGCGGCGGCGGTCAGGGGCCGGGTGTTCAGTTGCGCCACCTCGCCCTCGTAGGCCAGCTCCACGGCCTTGATCTCCACGTCGATCATCTGGCCGGCGAAGGCGCCGATGCGCTCGGCCAGGGCCACGAACGGCTTCAGCTTAGGCGCCTCCTCAGCGCTCACCGAGGGGCTGTTGAGGGCGTTGGTTACCGCCCCGGTCAACAGGTAGTCGCTCATCTGCTCGGCCACCTGCAGGGCGACGTTCTCCTGGGCCTCCAGGGTCGAGGCGCCCAGGTGGGGCGTGGCGATGAAGTTCGGCGCGCCGAACAGAACATTGGCCGTCGCCGGCTCCTCGACGAAGACGTCGAAGGCCGCCCCGCCCACATGGCCGGAGTCCAGCAGGGCGCGCAGGGCCGCCTCGTCCACCAGGCCGCCGCGGGCGCAGTTGACGATCAGCACGCCCTTCTTCGTCTTGGCCAGGCTCCCGGCCGACAGGATGTTGCGGGTCTTGTCGGTCAGGGGGGTGTGCAGGGTGATGAAGTCGGCCCGGGCCAGCAGCTCGTCCAGCTCGACCTTCTCCACGCCGATCTCCACGGCCCGCTCGGCGGACAGGAAGGGGTCGTAGGCGACCACCTTCATCTTCAGGCCGTTGGCCCGGTCGGCGACGATGGAGCCGATGTTGCCGGCGCCGATCAGGCCCAGGGTCTTGGCGTAGAGCTCGATCCCCATGAACCGGTTTTTCTCCCACTTGCCGGCCTGGGTGGAGGCGTCGGCGGCGGGGATCTGGCGGGCCAGGGCGAACATCATGGCCACGGCGTGCTCGGCGGTGGTGATGGAGTTCCCGAAGGGCGTGTTCATCACCACGATGCCCTTCGAGGTCGCGGCGGGGATGTCGACATTGTCCACCCCGATGCCGGCCCGGCCGATCACCTTGAGCTGGCCGGCGGCGGCGATGACGTCCTTGTCGGCCTTGGTGGCCGAGCGGACGGCAAGGCCGTCATAGTCGCCGATGATCTTCAGGAGCTCGTCCTTGGACAGGCCGGTCTTGACGTCGGCCTCGACCCCCCTCTGGCGGAAGATGTCGACGGCGGCGGGAGAGAGTTTGTCAGCAATGAGCACGCGGGGCATGGCGGTGTCTTTCTTCACGCGGAAGGAATGGGAAAACGGGAGGCGGGACGGCGTGCGCCGGGCTCAGAGCCCGGCGGCGGCGGTCTCGAAGGCCCAGTCGAGCCAGGGGACCAGGGCGGCGACATCGGCGGTCTCCACCGTGGCGCCGCACCAGATCCGCAGGCCGGGCGGGGCGTCGCGGTAGCCGCCGACGTCCAGGGCCGCACCCTCCTTCTCGAGCCGGGAGGCCAGGGTCTTGGCGAAGTCGGCCTGGGCGTCGGCCGGCAGGGCCGTGACGCGGGGGTCGACCACCTTCAGGCAGACCGAGGTGTTGGACCGGGTCGCGGGGTCCGCGGCCAGGAAGTCCACCCAGGGGGTCTTCGCCACCCAGTCGGCCAGGACGCCCAGATTGGCGTCGGCCCGGGCGCGCATGGCGGACAGACCGCCGATCCCTTCGGCCCATTCCAGGGCGTCGATGACGTCCTCGACGCACAACATGGAGGGGGTGTTGATGGTCGCGCCCTCGAACAGGTCCAGGGTCACCTTGCCGTTCTTGGTCATGCGGAACAGCTTGGGCATGGGCCAGGCCGGCGTGTGGCTCTCCAGCCGGGCGACGGCGCGGGGCGACAGCACCAGCACGCCGTGCGCGCCCTCGCCGCCCAGGGCCTTCTGCCAGGAGAAGGTCAC
>NZ_JADBZL010000070.1:0-2851 GCF_020402505.1 Phenylobacterium sp.
AGGGGCCGCCGCATGTACATGGAACGGGTCGCATGTAGCGACGTGACGGAGGCCGCGACGGGCGGTGAACCTGCCAGGTCGAGGTCGGCGACCCAACGCGCCGTGCGGCGCAACCCGCCGCGGGTGGAACGGCCTCATCCTGATTTCGAGGAAGCCTTCCAGGCCCTTGTCGAGGGCGAAGGCGGGCTGCTGATGGATCCGCGGGGCCGATCTGTCGCCCCTTCCGAAGCGGGCAATGGAGCGGACCCTTCTCCCGCCCCGGAAGAACGCCTGACGCCTGACCGGGCCCGACCCATCTATCGGTTGATGTTCTGGACCTCCACCGGATGCGATCACCTGCCGCCGGCTGTGGCCCTTGAAGTCTTCGACATGGCCGTCAGCACCGGTCCGGTCCCGGCGATCCGGGCCCTGCAGCGCGCCCTTTGGCTGACGCCCGACGGCGTCCTCCGTCCCTCTGTGCTGAGGGCTGCAATCTGGTCGAATCCGGTGGGCCTGCGGGCCCGTTTCGTGAACGAACGCCTGGCGGAGATCGCCGGGCGACTGAGCTTGCGGGGGCGCAGCGACGCCCTCCCGGAGCGCCGGGCTTCCGAGCGGGCGTGACATGGACCCCGCGTCCGGTGGCCGCGGCCCCGGGCCTCCAGGCCCCCCTTCTGCGCGGAACCGGTCCGATTCCCGTTGACGTCGGCGCACCGCCGCACAACATGCTCTGAAGCGCCGGTTCGACATTTTGTCGGCGGCCCTGGCAGAGGATGAGATGATCCGGGTCGACTTCAGATCCAGCCCTTCCCTTCGCGGTCCCAAGGCCGTGCTCGCCGTCCTGGCGGCCGTGGCGGGGTTGCTGCTCGCCGCCGTCGCGGCCCTCTTCGCCGCCGCGACCGTGGTGGTGGTGGCCGTCGTCGGGACCGCCCTCCTGGGCCTTGCGGCCGTTACCGGGCGTCTTCGACGGCAGCCGGTGCGGCGGACCGCCGGGCCGATGCGGGACGACGGCGTGATCGAGGCCTGTCGGGTGGGTGGCCACCAGTGGGTCGCCTACGGCTGGTCCGACGGCGACGGCCCGGACGCCCGCGCCCCCTGAGCCCGGCGCAGGATCGAATTCCCCGAAGGTGACGCTGCGGCGGGGCTTGCCGCCCGCAGGGGCCGCCTCTACCGTCCGCTCCTCAATCCAACGGAGGAAACGGAATGATCGGCGTCATCGCGACCCTGACCGTGGCGGAAGGCAAGAACGCGGAGTTCGAGGCCATCTTCACCGAACTGGCCAAGCAGGTGCGGGCCAACGAGCCCGGCTGCCACGCCTACCAGCTGACCCGCAGCCGCTCGAACCCGCAGGTCTACAAGGTGCTGGAGCTCTATGCCGACGAGGCGGCCCTGAAGCACCACGGCGGCACGGAATACTTCAAGGCGGCGGGCCCGAAGATGGGTCCCTGCATGGGCGGCCGGCCTGAGATCGAGTACCTCGACGGCGTCTGACACGGAGACAAGACCATGGACCTGGCCTTCAGCAAGGAAGACCTCGCCTTCCGTGACGAGGTTCGCGCCTTCATCGCAGAAGCCTTCGACGACGACATGCGCGCACGCATGGCCCAGTCGAAGAACGCCCACATCGACAAGGCCGGCCAGGTCCGATGGCTCAAGCGGCTGCATGACAAGGGCTGGATCGCCCCGGACTGGCCGGAGGAGTACGGCGGCACGGGCTGGAGCCACAGCCGGAAGTACATCTTCGAGATGGAGATGGCCCTGGCCGGTGCGCCCTCGACCTCGAACATGGGCCTGACCATGTGCGCCCCGGTGGTCATGGCCTTCGGCACCCCGGAGCAGAAGGCCCAGCATCTACCCAAGATCCTGTCCACCGACGTCTGGTGGTGCCAGGGCTATTCCGAGCCGGGCTCGGGCTCGGATCTGGCCTCCCTGTCGCTCAAGGCCGAGCGGGACGGCGACCACTACGTTCTGAACGGCTCGAAGATCTGGACCACCTACGCCCAGTGGGCGGACTGGATGTTCTGCCTGGTGCGGACGTCGAACGAGGCCATCCGCCAGATGGGCATCAGCTTCCTGCTGCTGGACATGAAGACCCCCGGCATCTCGATTGTGCCCCTGCCGACCCTGGACGGCCCCGCCGAGGGCGAGCAGGAGATCAACCAGGTCTTCTTCGAGAACGTCCGCGTCCCGATCTCCAACCGGATCGGCGAGGAGGGCCAGGGCTGGACCTACGCCAAGTACCTGCTGCAGTTCGAGCGGGGCAATCCCTACGCCCCGGGTCTCACCCACCAGCTGGAGAAGGTGAAGCGCATCGCCTCCCTGCAGGCCTCCGACGGCGGCGGCAAGCTGGTCCATGACCCCGCCTTCCGGCGCAAGCTGGCCGAGATGCAGATCAAGGTGGACACGCTGAACGCCACCGAGCTGCGGGTTTTCGGCGCCCGGGTGACCGGCGAGACCCTGGGGGCGGTGTCCTCCATGTTCAAGCTGGAGGGCAGCCAGGCCCAGCAGGCGATCACCGAGTTGGCCCTCGAGGCGGCGGGCGTCTACGCCGCGCCCTTCGTGCGCGACACCTGGGCCGAGATCCGCGGCGAGCGGAATGAGCCCCGGGCGGGCCCGGACTACGCCGCGACCCTGGCGCCGCACTACTTCAACTACCGCAAGACCTCGATCTATGCGGGGTCAAACGAGATCCAGCACAACATCATGGCCAAGATGGTGCTTGGCCTCTGACCCGGGAGGCGGGCGTGTACGCAGGCTTCGAGAAGGCGCTGGAGGCGGCGGTCGCTTCCGGCCGCATTGCGGGCGCGGTGGCCGCCGTGGCGGACCGGGACGGGGTGACCTATACGCGGCAGGCCGGGGTCCGGCAGGCGGGCGA
>NZ_JADBZL010000071.1:0-14561 GCF_020402505.1 Phenylobacterium sp.
CGTCGACGGATCGGGCAGGTAGAATCCGGCGCCCTTCAATCCTTCCTCGGGCAGAACCTCCTGGTCGAATCCGACAAGGGGGATCCTGTTCTCGGTCTGGGCCGTCTCCCTGGGACCCTCGTCCCCGAAGTTGAAGACGTTCCCGATCTGGGCGCAGCCTGAGACGAGCAGCGCCCCGGCGAGGACTATGGATAGGCGGAGGTTGAGCCGGATCATTGGGCAGGCGCCTGCAAGGGAAGGCCCTCACCCGGCAGGACGCCGGGCGGGAGCGGCCGGGGTGGCGGCAGGGCGGCGGCGGCCTTGACCAGATCGCGGGTGACCTTCGCCGAACCGCTGTCGATCAGGGCCATGGCGGCCGTGGCCCGGCTGCGCGCACCCTCCGCAGCGTCGGGCGAGAGCGAGACGACCACGAAGTCGGCCCGGGCGCCCGCGGTGTCTCCGGCGAGAAGCTTGGAGAAGGCCGCAGCCTCCCGCGCCTGGATCTGGAACGGTCGGCCGGGCTTGAGAAGCGGCTCCAGCCGCGTATCGATCTCGGCTCGAGGGGCCGTGTCCAGCAGGGCGTAGACCGACTTCAACCGCGCCGCGTCTGCGATGAGCGGGTCCGGGGCCGCCTTGGCCGCCTTGTCGAAGAAGTCCACTGCACCCGCCGTATCGCGTTCGGAAAGGCGCAGGGCGCCCAGATGCTGCAGAGCGAGGGACTTGTAAGCGCCGCTCCCCGACTTGGCGACGGTCTCCCAGGCGGCCTTGGCCTCAGCAGCCCGACCCGCCTGCATGGCCTCGATCCCCTGGGCGTAGGTTTCCGAGGCCTTCGCCGCCTGCGAGGCGGTCCAGGCGCGGTAGCCCTGCCATCCGCCAACGCCCGCAAGGCTCAGCACGACCAACCCGATGAACCAGGGAAGCACCTTGAGCGCCAGGGCGCGATAGCGGTCGGAGCGGATCTGCTCCTCGACCTCCTCGAAAACGTCGACCACTCTGGAGACTCCGCATTGGGCGCCGCGACCCGGCGCGCCGGAAACTATAGCGCCGACCGGTCCGCCGCAACGGGCGGACAGTGCCGCCGACGCATGGCGGAAGCGTGGCGCCGCCTTTAGCCGGCCGGAATATCCACGACGGGCGCACCCGGACGGCGCTTCGAGGAGAAGTAGGTCTCACCTGACCCGGGGAAACGGCGGTGGGCGACGTCCTCTGAGTAGCGCTCCACCGCACTGGAGACGAGGGCGCGCAGATTCGCATAACGGCGGACAAAGCGGGGGGACCGCTCGAAAAGACCCAGCATGTCCTCGGTCACCAGAATCTGACCATTGCAGGCGGCGGACGCCCCGATGCCGATGGTCGGGACCGGACATTGGGTCGTGATTTCCGCAGCCAGGGATTCGGCGACCCCTTCCACGACCAGAGCAAAGACACCGGCGTCTACGGCGCCCCTCATCTCTTCAAGGATCTGGAGGCGCTCGGCCTCCTCGCGGCCCCGGGCGCGAAAGCCCCCCTCGACCAGGACCGCCTGGGGCCGCAGACCGACATGGCCCATGACAGGCACCCCACGCTCGACCAGATATCTGACATTGGGAATGACAGCGGGGGCGCACTCCACCTTCACCGCCTGCGCGCCGGTGTCCTGCAGAACCCGAACGGCGTTGGCGAAGGCCGACTCAGGCGCGCCCTCGCAGGACCCGAAGGGCATGTCCACCACGACCAGGGCTCGCCGGGATCCCCGCATCACCGCCTGACCATGCAGGATCATCATGTCCAGGGTCACGCCCACCGTGCTGGGCAGGCCGTGGAGCACCATGCCGACGGAGTCCCCCACCAGGAGGATGTCGCAGTGCGGGTCCAGAAGTTTGGCCATCGGCGCGGTGTACGCCGTCAGGCAGACCAGGGGTGCGCCGCCCTTGCGGTGACGAATATCCCGGACGCTGATGCGGCTCTCCGCCGCAGACGCATGCGCCGACATGGTTTCAGACCTCCTCGAGAATCCTCGCGAACGCCAATCCCAGCAAGGTCGCTCCGCCGGCGATGACGGCAGGCGCGATCCCACCCGCCCCGACGGCGGCATATAGCAAGTCGATCGCTGAATTCCCAGCCAGCTGGTCGGAAAGTCTCCAGGCTGGAAACACCGGAAGCCGGGCCTCCGCCAGGCCGCGGGCGGCGACCGCGATTCCGGTCAGCGCCCCGAGACCGAGAATAAGGGTCCGCATGCGGCGGCGGCGGCGAATTCGGCCAAGGATACGCGCCTCCAGATCCGGAGCGTGAAGCCATGGAGACGCTTCGGCGAACAGGGTCTCGAGCTGGCGGGAGAAGTCTTGGGCTTTGGCTTCAGCGGGGTGGGTCATCTCTCGGGTCCAAGCTCCTGCCGAAGGCGGGTGAGCCCGCGGGCGATATGGGATTTGACCGTACCTTCGGGCAAGGCCAACGCCATGGCGATCTCCGAGGCGGAGTACCCGGCCCCGTGCTGCAGGCTCACGCAGAGACGTTGGGCCTCCGGAAGCCGCGCCAGTGCGGCGTCCAGGTCCAGGCGTCTCCCGGTATCCGGCGCCGGCAAGTAGGCCTCGGGCGCTTCGTCGAGAGACTCAAACCTGCGGCTCGCGCGAAGAGTTCGAAGATAGCGCCGGGCGGCGATCTTGCGGACCCATGCCCCGAAGGCGCCCTCCCCCCGGTACTCCCCGATGTGCTCGAAGGCCGCGACCAGGGCGTCCTGGGCCAGGTCATCGGCGAGGTCCGGGGGGGCGCCAAGCCGGCGCAGAAAGGCGCGCAGGGGGCCCAGGCTGCGCTGGACCAGGAGGGCGAACGCCGCCGTATCGCCAGCCGCGGCGCGGCTGGCAAGGAGCGGGTCCGGGACTCCGTCCCATCGGAAGGGCGGCGACACGGCCACGGTTCAGGAAGACTTGCGGCCCAGGAGGTGCAACAGGATGCCCGCGACGCCGATACAGCCGGGGATCGCCGCCGCACCGGTGAGGGCTGTCCGGGCCTCAGCGTCGATCGAGCCCATGATCTGGCCGAAGATGGCGAGCCCTACGCCCACGGAAACGGCGATCAGGCCCCACCGCAGATCGCTGGGAGGTTTGGTGTTTCCTTCCCGCCGCGCCAGGAGTTCCAGAAGCTCAGGCGGTACCGGCTGCCCCTGCCGGATGGCGAGTTCGATGGTCTCGTGGATCCGGGCGCGTCGCCGGCCTTGGAAGTACTGGCTGCCCAGCACGACGGCGGCGAGGAAGGACATGAGAAGGAAGAATTGCAGGCTGGACTCGATCGATTCGCTGGACATCACGCAGATCCATGGATGGCGGTCGGGATTGACCGGATGATGATACGAGCCCGAAGCGGGTGATTGGGTTGCAGCCCTAAAGTTCACGTTTCCGTGATCATCCTGTCGACCGGGCCACGGACCTCCCGCTCAACGCCTTGAAATCCGTTATTGTATAACATATGCCCAAGGAATGACCTCGAGCCCCCGCCCTCATCGCCTTACGTCCCTTCTCACCGGCGCCGCCTCAGGGGCCCTCATAGCGCTCGCCGCGCCTGCGGCCCTCGCCGCAAGCGATCCGCCGACGGTCGCCGAAGTGGTGGTGACCGCGGCGCCATACGCCGTCTCCCTGGACACCGTCACCACGAGCGTCAACCTGGTCACGGCCGAAGCCCTCAGCCGGGCGCCGCCCGCTGGCATTGGTGATCTTCTCGCAGGTCTTCCGGGCCTGCGCTCGACCGCCTATGGCCCCGGCGCCAGCCGCCCCGTCATCCGCGGCTTGTCCGGGGCGCGGGTCCTGCTTCTGCAGAACGGCGTCGGCATGGTCGACGCCAGCTCCCTGTCGCCCGACCACGCGGTCCCGAGCGAGGCGGGCCAGGCCAGCCGGATCGAGGTGCTCCGGGGGCCGTCAACCCTCGCCTACGGGGGCGCCGGCATCGGAGGCGTCGTCAATGTCCTGGACGACAGGGTGCCCTCCCGGCGACCTGATGGGCGGATGGAAGGCCGCGGCGCGATCTCCTGGTCATCTGCCGACAACGGCCGGGCTGCTTCCGGCGCTGCGATGGTGGACGCCGGTCCTCTTGTCCTCGTCTTCGACGGATCTACGCGGCGATCCGACGACTACGCCACGCCGGTAAGGCCGGTGTCCGATCGCCTCGCTGCGGAGGAAGGCCTGGTTCGGTCGGCTGACAAGACCCTGAGAAACGTTTCGCTGGAAGCCGACGCCTGGGGCCTGGGAGCTTCCCTGCTCGGGGGTGATGGCGGCTTCCTCGGCCTCTCGGTGAAGAGAACTGACACAGGCTACGGGCTTCCCTTCGAACAGGTCGTCAGCGAATCCGAGCCCGAATTGATCCGGCTTCACATGAAGCAGACCCGCTGGGACCTGAAAGGCGAGACCCCCATTCACGACGGCTGGATCGAAAAGGTCCGGCTGGCTGTGGGACGGGCCGACTACGAGCACGCCGAGATCAAGATCGAGGAAGGCAAGGCCGGGACGCGCTTTCTGTCCGACGGCACGGAAGGTCGTGTCGAGCTGGTCATGCGGGGATCGCCAGGTCGCCAGGGCGCCTTCGGGCTCCAGGCGCTGACCCTTAACCTGGAGGCGATTGGCGACGAGGCCTTCATACCCGGCGTCGAGATCAACGAGATGGGGGCCTTCACCCTGCAGAGGTTCGACTTCGGCAAGTTCGGGCTGGACGCAGGTCTGCGGATTGACGCTCGCGAACTGCGCGCGGAACTGGACGGTCGTGAGACCAGTCCGCCGGGGATCGAGGCGGGGCTCGACTGGAGCAAGACGCCGGATACCCGCTCCTTCACGAATGTCTCGGCCTCGGCCGGCGCCTTCTGGAGACCGTCAGATCCGCTCTTCCTGGCGCTGACGCTGTCCCTCAGCGGCCGTGCGCCAACCGAGTTCGAACTCTTTGCCGACGGCCCCCACGAGGGCACCGGGACCTGGGAGGTCGGCGATCCGACCCTGTCCTCGGAAAGGGCCCTGTCACTGGAGGCCACGTTGCGCTGGACCAGCGACGCAACCCGGATCCAGGCCCACGTCTGGACTGCGCGATATGACGGCTTCATTGAGGAGCGGCCGACAGGAGAGGTCTATGATGACCTGCCGGTCTTCAATTTCCGGCAGACCGATGCGGACTTCATTGGTTTCGAGATCGAAGCGGTGCAAACCCTTCTCACACGGGCCGAGGGCCGTCTGTTGGGGAGCCTTTCGGGTGATGTCGTTCGAGGCGACACCGATCTCGGGGCGCCGCCCCGCATTCCCGCCTTCGGTGTGACGGGGGAGCTTTCATGGGAGTCAGAGACCCTAGATGCGTCGGTCGAGCTCCGTCATGTCGGGGATCAGACCCGGACCGCTCCCTTCGAGATCGAAACGGACGGCCATACCGCGATCAACGCCAGCCTGGCCTGGCGGCCGCTGGCCGACACGCCGGTCACGGTCAGCCTTCGCGGACGCAACCTGACCGACGCCGAGATCCGGGAACACGCCTCCTACCTGAAGGACATAGCGCCATCCCCGGGGCGGTCGGTATCGCTGGGACTGGCCTTCACCTTCTGAGGTCACCCCCTCTTGCGGCGCCAGGCGCCTCTCCAGAGAGCGGCGGCCGTCAAGGCGCCGTAGGCAACCATTCCTGCTGCGATGCAGGCGTAAACCCCGGCCAGAGAAGGCTGGGGCGAACGCATGACCATAGCGGCGCCACCAACACAGATGACCAACCTCAAGAGGGTGGCGATGATGGGCCAAAGGACGGCGCCGGCGCCCTGTGAAGCGAAATAGAGGGCGAGGCCCAATCCCTGGAAGGCGAAGACGGGGCCGACGATGTGAAGATACAGCGCCCCGGCCGACAGACTGGCGGGATCGCGGGTAAAGAGACCGGTCCAGAGGCCGGGCGCCACCGCCAGGACAAGTCCCACGGCCCCCGCCAGGGCCGCCGCCGCACCACCGCCCATCCACCCGATACGCTCGGCGCGGGCCACTTGTCCGGCGCCCATGTTGACCCCTACCAGGGCCGTGAGCGCGGCCCCGATCCCGAAGACCAGGGGGACGAGCAGGAACTCGACCCGCGCCACCACGCCGTAGCCCGCCAGAGTCTCCACGCCGAAGCGACCAATCAGGGTGTTGAGAACGGCGATGGTCAGCACAGTCGAGACCGGGGAGAGAGAGGCCAGCGCCCCCACCCGGAGGATGTCCGCAAAGTACGCCAGCCGGAGGCGGCATGCCTGGAGGGTCAGCCGGATCGCCTGACCCGGCTTCAGGAGCCGCCAGACCAGTACAAGGGAGCTGCCGGCGGAGACCAGGATCACGGCGACAGCGGACCCCTTCAATCCCAGGCCAGGCAGGCCAAGCCCCCCCAGCATGAGCGCTCCGGACAGCGGAATCTGCACCAGCGAGCCGATGATCATCAGTCTGGCCGGGAACTGCATATCGCCCGTCCCGCGCACAACCGAGGTCAGAAACGCAGAGATCCAGATCGGCGCCACTCCAAGGAAAAGCACGAGGCCATACTCATGGGCTTCGGCGACAACCGAATGCGGGGCGCCGGTGGCGACGAGAAGCGCATGTCCAAAACTCGCAAAAAGACCACCGAAAACCAGGCTCGCGAGGCCGGCGATCACGAGCGCATGCCAGATGAAGGCGTTCGCCGCCGCACTGTCGCCACGGCCAAGCGCGCGCGCGACCGAACTTGAGACCGCACCGCCCAGGGCGCCATTGGCCAGCATCTGCATCAGCATCAGGGCCGGCAGCATCAGGGCGATGGCCGCGAGAGGCACCAGGCCCAGCCGGGCGATGAAGCCGGCTTCCGCCATGGAAACTCCTGCCTGGACCAGAAACGCCAGGGCGCTGGGCCCCGCCATCCTGACCAGCAGCCGCATGGGCGGATCGGTCAGGAGCGGAGAGGCGGCGGGGGATGAGGTCATGACAGGGCCTTCCGGACACGGCGGAGGTCGTCCTCCAGGCTCTTCCAGGAGTCCGCGCCAATACGTTCAAGGGTCATGGCCTGGGCGCGACGCCAGGCTTTTCGACCCTCGACCAGCCGACTGCGGCCCGCCTCGGTGATCATCACCCGCCGGACCCGGGCGTCATCCGGATCCGAGTCACGGACAACCAGCCCCGCCTTTTCGAGTGGCGAGAGGTTCCGGGTCAGCGTCGTACGGTCCATGTAGAGCCTCTGTGCGAGTACCGACATGGCGACCCCACCGGCCGAAGCCTCCAGTTGCTGGAGGATCGGGAACTGTCCACGGCTGAGCCCGCAGCTTCGAAGCTCACCCGCGTAGACGCCCGCCACCACACGCGCGGTCTTCTGCAGATTGTGGCTCACGCAGTGGATGGGATTGAGGAGATCGTCGGTCGGGTCCATCGGAGACTCCATTAGGTGTAATTACACTTTATTGGGCGCCAGGAGCGGTGGTCAACGCCCCCCTTCGTCCCGACCCTGCCGCGAGACGCCGCCCCTGCGCGGTCAGACCCGCTTCACTCCGCCAGGGAATCCATCGGGACGGATGCGCTTCATTCTGCCGACGGCTGTGACGGTCCGCCGGAAACAGGTCGCGTTGATCGGCCCCTTCAACCCTTATGAAACTGCGGCCGTCCATACTCGAGCCGGCGGCATCCAACTGTTGGGCATAGTGGGCCCCGTCGCCATCCGGCTGCTCGCAAGGGGGGTGCTCGAGCTGGACGCAGGCAGCTGGCGGACGGGGCTTTCAAATCCAGCCGCCGCCAGGGTAATCGGCGAGTTCCTTACCCTGTGTCTCCGGAAACCGCGAACCCGGCCGTAAGGCGCAGATCCGGTCCAGTCTGAAGTTCCTGAAGTCCCGTCGTCGCTCGCACCAGGCGATCAGCAGCGCTCCACGAGGGCCCGCAACGATGGCGAGGGGGCGTACGCGACGCAGGGTGGGAAAGCCGCACCGGTCGCAGTAGGAGAGGGTCACCCTCAGGCGACGGGAGATCGCCGCTTCCAGAAGCGGCGATCCCCGCGGCGGCGGGTCGCTCCCGGGACCGGGAAACCGGAGTGCGTCGATCCGCGTCGCCATGCCCCCCAACGGCCTGATCCTGTCCGGCGTAGTGCGGGAAACAAAGCACAGGCGGTCCCGCCGAGGCTAGCCCGGTCGTCCGCCGCCCGTCCTCAGACGTCGAAGGTCACGCCCTGGGCGAGAGGCAGGGCTGACCCGTAGTTGATGGTGTTGGTCGCCCTGCGCATGTAGGCCTTCCAGCTGTCCGACCCGGACTCCCGTCCGCCGCCGGTTTCCTTCTCGCCTCCGAAGGCGCCGCCGATCTCAGCCCCGGACGGCCCGATATTGACGTTGGCGATGCCACAGTCCGAGCCCTCCGCCGACAGGAAGCGCTCCGCCTCCAGCAGATCCCGGGTGAAGATCGAGGAGGACAGGCCCTGGGGCGCGGCGTTCTGGGCGGCGATCGCGGCCCCCAGGTCCTGGTACTTCATCACGTAAAGGATCGGGGCGAATGTCTCTCTGAGGACGATCGGGGACTGGCCGGGCATCTCCACCAGGGCCGGGCGGACATAGGCCCCGGGACGGTCGACCCCCTCGCCGCCATACACCCTCCCCCCGGCCGCAGCGGCCTCGCCAAGCGCCGCCGACATCGCCGAGCGGGCGGCGGGATCGATGAGCGGGCCCACCAGGACGCCGTCCTCTCGGGGGTCGCCTACCGTTACGCGGGCATAGACAGCCCTCAGGCGCGCAACGACTTCATCATACACCGCCTCATGAACGAAGAGCCGGCGGAGCGTGGTGCACCTCTGCCCCGCCGTGCCCATCGCCGCGAAGGCCACGGCCCGGATGGCGAGGTCCAGGTCCGCGCTGGGCGTCAGGATGGCGGCGTTGTTTCCACCCAACTCGAGAAGGGCCCGGGCGAAGCGGGCCGCCAGCCGGGGCGCCACCTTGCGTCCCATGGCCGTGGAGCCCGTTGCCGAGACGAGCGGGACGCGGGGATGATCCACCAGCACCTCGCCCACCTCGGCGCCCCCCAGCAGCAGGACCGACAGATCCGGCGGGGCGTCCGGGCCGAACCGGGCCGCCGCCCGCTCGAACAGGGCCTGCACGGCCAGGGCCGTGAGCGGGGTCTTCTCCGAGGGCTTCCAGACCACGGAGTCGCCGCAGACGAAAGCCAGCGCCGCGTTCCAGGCCCAGACGGCTACGGGGAAGTTGAAGGCGGAGATCACGCCCACCACGCCCAGCGGGTGCCAGGTCTCCATCATCCGGTGATCGGGGCGCTCGGTGGCCAGGGTGAGGCCGTAGAGCTGGCGAGAAAGGCCGGCGGCGAAGTCGCAGATATCGATCATCTCCTGGACCTCGCCGAGGCCCTCGGATGTGATCTTTCCCGCCTCCAGGGTCACAAGGCGACCCAGGTCCGCCTTCGCCGCCCGAAGTTCCTCGCCGAACAGCCGGACCAGCTCGCCGCGACGGGGCGCCGGGACATTCCGCCAGGCCAGAAAGGCCCTGTGCGCCCGGTCAATCCCCAGGACGGCGTCGGCTGGTGACGTTTCGACAGGCCTGGCGATCTCCTCACCGGTCACAGGGGTGCGGGCGATCCGGTCGCCGCCCGACAAGGCCGCCGCGGGAACGCCAAGTGCGTCAAGAAGGGCCCTGGCCTCCTCTGCGGCCCCGATGGGTTGGCGAGTCATGCGTCTGTCTCCCCTGTATGCGATCGGGCTCAAGCCACCCGGGCGCCAACCGGCCCGGAGGCTTCTGCGGCATAGTTTCGGCCGAAACGGTTGGCCAGGAAGGTCGGCAGCGCGATCTGCTCCTGCCGCACGAATCCCTTCCGGGGAAGGTCGCCCGACGCCAGCATGTCCAGAACCGCGCAGATGGCGGAGGCGGTGGTGATCTGGATGCCGCTGCGCAGCACGCCCGCCACCGGGGCGGCGTAGACCTTGTTGGCGTAGCTCACCTGCACCAGGGCGTCGTGTTTGCGACCGCTGACCGTGACGAAGATCACGACGACGTCCTGCAGGGTCGAGGGTACGGCGTTCTCAAGGATGTCCTTCAGCACGTCCCGGCGGTCCCGCAAACCCAGATCGTGCAGCAGGGTCTTCATGATGGCGGCGTGCCCGGGATAGCGGATGGTCCGGTAGTTCAGGTTGCGCACCCTGCCGGCCAGGGTCTCGCAGAGGGTTCCCAGACCGCCCGAGGTGTTGAAGGCCTCATAGGTGACGCCATCCAGCGAGAACTCCTCGCGCTCCTCCAGGGCCTGGGTTTCGCGCAGGCGGCCATCGACGATCGCTTCACACGGCTCGCAATACTCGTTGATGACCCCGTCCGTGCTCCAGGTCATGTTGTAGTTCAGAGTGTTGCTGGGGTACTGCGGCAGGGCGCCGACCCGGAGACGGACCTCCTCCAGGCTGTCGAACTGGGACGCCAGATCGTGGGCGACAATGCTTATGAAGCCGGGCGCCAGGCCGCATTGCGGGATGAAGGCGCAAGGCGCGCCCTGCGAAAGATCCTTGACCTCCCGCGTGCTGGCCACGTCTTCGGTCAGGTCCAGGTAGTGCACTCCGGCCGCACGGGCGGCGCGGGCGACCGCCGTGGTGGCGTGGTAGGGGGCCGCATTCAGGACGGCGAACGCGCCCCGCAGGGCCTCAGGGAAGGCCTCGCTGCGGACATCCATCAGGCGCCGGCGCACCGGGCGCTGGGTCACCAGTCGTTCCAGGCTGCTCGCCGAGGCGTCGAAGATTTCGACGTCGTAGTCCCCGGACCCTGCGAGAAGATCGGCGATCACCCCGCCAATTTTACCCGCCCCGACAATCGCCACGTGCTTCATGACCCGACCTCCGGCGCCGCTGCAACAGATTCAGTGGGCCCCGGTTCTCCGACGGTGTACAGGTCCAGATAGACGTTCCGCCGGGTTTGTTTCGGCGAAATGACGAGATAAGTCGGCGTAATGCAACTCGATGAGATCGACCAGGCCCTGCTGGCCGCCCTGCGGGAGAACGCGCGGGAGAGCACGGCGGACCTCGCCCGGCGGGTGGGCCGGTCGCGCACCACCGTGCAGGGGCGGCTGGAGCGCCTTGAGCGCAGGGGCGTGATCCAGGGCTACGCCCTCCGGCTCGCTGAAGACTTCGAGGCCGGGGCGGTCCGCGCCCATGTCCTGATCAAGGTGGCGCCCCGGGAGTCCCGGGCGGTGGAGGCGGCGGCCCGGGCCCTGCCCCAGGTCCGCGAGCTGCACTCGGTCAGCGGCGAGTACGACATGATCGCCATCGCCTCGGCCGCCAACGTGGCCGAGCTGGACGCCGCCATCGACCGGATCGGCCTGATGCCGGGGGTTGAGCGGACCAACTCCGCCATCATCCTGGCGACCAAGTTCCGGCGGTAGCGGGCGCCGGGGGCCGCAGATCCCGGGGGGCGCGGCCTTAACGCACCAGATGCCAGCTCGTCTGCCGTCCCGCGAGGTAGATCACCCGCTCTCCGTCAAAGAGGGCGCTCTGCTCCAGCTTCATCTGGACGAACTGTCCTCCCCACTCCGCAACCGCGTGCCGGATATTCCCCTCGATGGCGTAGCCGGTGTTCGCATGCAGGGGCCAGTCGCCCTGTACCGCCGTCCGCCCCTGGTTGTCCCACATGCCGATGGTCGGCCCAGGCGCATGACCGAAGAACCCGAGGGGATGGCTATAGACGCTGGCCCTCAGGCCGGCCTTGCGGGAGGCCTCGAGCGCCCTGGCCAGCACCTCGTTGCCGGTCCGGCCGGTGGAGAAGTTCGCGGTCAGCAGGTCCTGCCAGCGATTGCCCGCCTCCATCGCGGCAAGCAGCCCCGCCGGCGGCGCCGTCTCGCCCAGGCGCAGGACATAACCCATTTCCTGGGTGTCCGTGCAGAGCTTCAGGTAGCAGATGCCCACATCGGTGTGGAGGACATCCCCGCGCTGGATCACCCCCTCCTCGCCGCAGAAGGCGCCCTCCGCAGTGCAGGCCGTCCCTCGCCTCTGCAGGTTCACGTCCGGGAAGAACCAGACTGGCAGGCCCAGGCCCTCGAAGCGGCTGCGGATGTACCAGGCCACATCCTCGGTCCGGGTGACGCCCGGCGTGATCACCCGCTCGCTGAAGGCCTCAGCGATCACGCCCCGGGCCAAGGCGACGACCTGGGGATAGACCTCGATCTCCGCGGGCGTGCGGGTCTCCAGCCAACGGATCACCAGGGGCTCGGCCGGGGTGAGACGCTGCGCGTAGCCGGCGGGCAGGACCTCTTCCAGCCGGTCCCGAAGGGCGGCGGTCAGGCCGTCCGCCACGGGCCAGTGCCGCGACACATTGATCCCGATGCGCTGGGGATTGCGGCTCACGATCACATCCGCCAGGGCCTTCCACTGGGCGTCCAGGTCGCCTCCGGACCAGGCCGCCGTATAGGGGCCTCCCAAGGGGTAGCGATTGACGGAAAGGCGCTCCACCGTCCCGTCGGCCTTGCGAAAAAAGACCAGCATGGTCGTCCGGCGGGCGGCGAAGGACGGCTGCGGGACGAGTGTGAAATAGACGGGGTCCTCAGCGTACTCGCGGTTGATGACGACCCACATGTCCAGGCCGGACTCGGCCATCAGGCGCGGCAGAAGCGTATCGAGCCGATCCGCCAGGATCCGGTTCTCCACCTCGACCCGCGCAGGACCCGCCAGGACATCAAGATGATCAGCCGAGGCGAAGTCCCGGCCCTGGTCCGGGCGGTAGGGTGTTGCCGGGGCGGCGGCGGCGGACCCGGCCAGGGCCATCCAGGCCGCAAGGACGAGGCCCGACAGGAAGGGTTTGCGCTGCATGTGAGTCCTCCTCGCATCAGGCCCACCCGGGGCCGGTCAGTCCTTGATCCTCCCTAGCAGGCCCGGCGCGCTGGCGTACACCCAGGACGCCGCCGTCAACCTTCGCCTGCCGACGCTCCTGGATCTGCGACGGCCCGCTCAGATGGCGCGCATCGACCTGTTGCGCCAAGGGAAAGCCTCTGAGAACTGGGCCAGTAACAGCATGCTCTCAGTCCACTGCAGGCTACAGCGATCGCAGCTGCAATCGATCGATCCCAGCCCGACCACTGGGCGCGCCGAGACGGCCTCAAGACCGTTGATGCACAACCCGCGCCGTTGGTGCGGGGCGCCCCTCGACGTTGGTGCAGTCGATCCGCCGTTGATGCAAAGGCCGCCTCGATCCTCTTGGGGTCCTCCTGCCCTGCACATCATCATCTCCACCCAGTCACCTTTGTTCATCGAGGAGCTGAATCGTGAAGATCGTGAAGTGGGTAACTTTGTTATGTGTTTCGCTACTTGCCGCATGCGGCGGCGGTGGCGGAGGCGGCGGCGGCAGTTCCGGCCCTGAACTGGCTGTCGTCGGCCTGAGCGAGTTTCGACGGGCTGTCGCCGGCCACCGGGTGGCCGAATTGAAGGTGCCCGGCGCCGACGGCACGCGCCTGTCCACCTATGTCTATCTTCCCGCTCAGGGCAATGGACCTTTTCCCACCCTGGTGATGCGAACGCCCTACGAGATCCCGATCACGCCGGTGGGTGGTTTCCCGGAAGAGCATGCGAACGCCGAGATCGAGACCCGACCTGAGGATGTGGGCTGGACCGAGGCCACCGACCGCGGCTACGCCCTTGTGGTCCAGGTGATGCGGGGCCGATTCACATCGGACGGGATTTTCAGCCTGTTCGTCCGCGACGAGTTGAGCGACGGTGAGACACTGATCCGCTGGGTCGAGCGGCAGCCCTGGTCGAACGGCAAGATCGGCGTCTTCGGCGACTCGGCGAGCGGGGTGGCCTCGCTGCAGGCGGCCGCCTCCGGGCGGACCTCGATCAAGGCGGTGTTTGCACAGAACACCTCGCCGGATTTCCTGGGCGGGGTGATCTTTCCCGAAGGCCGCGTCAAGTGGGAAGCGCTGCTGCCCTTTGTCCTGGGCCAGTCCTTTGACAACAGCGAGGACCACGACTCCAAGCTGGGCCTTACCGCCCAGCAGATTGGCCAGCTTAAGGGCCAGGCCGGCGCTGCGCTGGGTGAGATCTTCGACGCGCTCGAGGCGGGGGATCCGGCGCAATCAAGCTGGTGGACGCGCGCAATCGTTCCGGACTTTCCCATCGCCAGCCAATTGCAGCCGCGCTGGGCCGACCTGCTGGCGGCAGGTCGAAACCCTGCAACGCTGGCTCAACTGGACGTGACAGACCGCATCCACGCGCCGGTTCTGCACGTCTCGATGTGGCACGATTTGTTCCAGGAGAGCGCGTTCAAGTCCTTCGGACGCATGCAGGCGGCCCGCGGTGATCAGAAGCTGATCATTCTGGATGGTACTCACTACGACATCGACGATCCCGAGCGGTGGCCGACCAAGCCGATGTTCCTCTGGTTCGACCACTGGCTGAAGGGCGAAGCAAACGGCGCCCAGAACTGGCCTAGAGTTCAGTATGTGCTGGCAGGGCAGCCCGACGGGCCTCTGCGCAGTTCGCCGGTGTGGCCATTGGCGGGCGCTCCGTCGGTCGTTTCGACGCTGGCGGCGCCGGAGCGTGCGTTGACGCTCAACCCCGCCGCTCCCACGCCAACCCTGGGCGGCAACCACCTGAGGGCCCCCGCCGGCATGTTGGATCAGCGACCGCTGCTGGAACGCGCTGACGTTGTGGAACTGAAG
>NZ_JADBZL010000072.1:0-15910 GCF_020402505.1 Phenylobacterium sp.
GAGATGGCGGTGCCCGCCAGCGAGATCACCATCGCCCAGTTGCTGAAGCAGCAGGGCTACCACACGCTTCACTTCGGCAAATGGCACCTGGGCGCTAAATCAGGCGCCCGGCCCGAGGACCGGGGCTTCGACGAAAGCCTCGGCTTCATGGCGGGCGCCTCGTTGTTTCTACCGATCAAGGACAAGAGCGTCGTCAACGCCAAACAGCCCTGGGACCCGATCGACCGCTTCCTGTGGCCGAACCTGCCCTACATGGTGCAGTACAACGGCTCCGAGATGTTCGCCCCCAGGGGCTACATGACCGACTACCTCACCGATGAGGCGATCCGGTCCATCAAGGCTAACCGGAACCGGCCCTTCTTCATGTACTTTGCGCCGAACGCGATCCACACGCCCCTGCAGGCCACACGGGAGGACTATGACGCCCTGCCGCAGATCGGGGACCACCGCATGAGGGTCTACGCGGCCATGGTCCGAAACCTGGACAGAAACGTCGGCAAGATCCTGCAGACTCTGCGTGACGAGGGCCTGGAGCAGGACACCCTCATCATCTTCACCAGCGACAACGGCGGCGCCGGCTACATTGGGCTGGACGACATCAACAAGCCCTACCGGGGCTGGAAGTCGACCTTCTTCGAGGGCGGGATCCAAACACCCTTCCTGATGAAATGGCCGAAGGGCATGCCCTCGGGCCAGCGCTATCCCCACCCTGTCGGGCACATCGACATCTTCTCCACCATCGCCGGGGCGGCCGGGGCGCCCCTTCCCGCCGACCGTGAGATCGACGGCGTGAACCTTCTGCCCTACGTGAAGGGCGAAAGGACGGAGCGCCCGCACCAGGTCCTGTTCTGGCGCTCAGGGCAGTACAAGGCGGTCCGGGACGGCGACTGGAAGCTGCAGAGCAACGAGGCCCGGTCCAAGGTCTGGCTCCACAACCTGGCCGTCGACCCGACTGAAAAGACAGATCTCGCGGCGAAGGAGCCCGCGCGGGTGAAGGCCATGCTGGCCCTGCTGGCCGAGCAGGACGCCCGCAGCGTCAAGCCGCTCTGGCCCTCCCTCCTGCAGGGCCCGGTCTTCATCGACCATCCCTCGGGTCGACAGCAGAAGGCCGGGGAGGAGTACATCCTCTGGGACAACTGATCACCCGGGGGGTCGGTCGCGCCGCTTGCGGTTGACGGGCGAAGCGGGGGAAGCTGCGCCATGCCCGGCCTCCCCCTGATCATCGACTGCGACCCCGGCGTGGATGACGCCGTGGCCCTCCTGCTCGCCCTTGCGGTCCCAGAGCGGCTGGACGTCCTCGCCATCACCACGGTGGCCGGAAACGTCGGGGGCGACCTGACTGCGCGCAACGCCTGCCTCCTCCGGGAGATGGCCGGACGCGCCGGCATACCGGTCTTCGCCGGGCAGGACCGGCCCCTCGTTCGGGACCCCGTCGTTGCGGACCATTTCCACGGCGTGACCGGGCTCGGGGACCTGCCGGTCCAACCCCCTGCCCGCGGACCAGAGCCGGAGCCGGCGGTGGACCATCTCGTGCGCGTCCTGCGGGCGCGACCCGCCGGGGAGATCACCCTGGCGGTGACGGGGCCCATGACCAATCTCGCCGAGGCGCTCCGAAGGGCGCCGGACATCGCGCCGCGGATCCGCCAGGTGGTCGCCATGGGTGGCGCCCGCCGCGAAGGGGGCAACATCACCGCCTCCGCCGAGTTCAACATTCACGCCGACCCGGATGCGGCGGACATCGTGGCCCGGTCGGGCGTCGAGCTTGTTCTCCTGGGGCTCGACGTGACCCACCAGGTCACGGCGACGCCAGCCCGCCGGGCGAGGCTGGCGGCGCTGGGCGGCCCGCAGGCGGTGGCGGTCCGCCAACTGCTGGATTTCAGCGCCCGCACCGAGGCGGAGATCGGGATCGGCGGCCCGCCCCCCATGCATGATCCCTGCGTCATCCTCTGGCTGCTGGCGCCGGGCCTCTTCCGGCTGCGGGCCTGCCACCTGGCCATCGAGACCCGCTCCCCTCTGACCCTGGGCCACACCGCGGTGGAGTTCAGGACCAGCGACCGGCATCCACAGAACGCCCTCTGGGGGATCGAGGCGGACGCCGACGGCGCCTTCGACCTGATCTGCGACCTGCTGGAGCGATACCCATGACCCGCCCCGTCGTCAGGGTCGTCGGCTCGGTGAACCTCGACATCGTGGCCCGGGCGCCCGCCCTTCCCCGTCCGGGCGAAACGGTCATCGGCGCGAGCCTTGAACGCCATCCCGGCGGCAAGGGCGCCAACCAGGCCCTGGCCCTCGCCCGCCTCGGCGCCGAGGTCCGGCTCTGGGCCCGGACCGGGGACGACGCCTTCGCCGACGAGGCCCTGGCGCTCCTGAAGGCAGAGGGCGTTGACCTCTCCGAGGTGGTCCGGCTTGCGGACACTCACACCGGCGTCGCCCTGATCGGCGTCGATCCGGCCGGGGAGAACCAGATCCTCGTCGCCTCGGGCGCGAACGCGCGGATGCGTCCCGAAGACCTCCCCAAGGAGATCCCCGAGGCTCTTCTCTGCCAGCTGGAATGCCCGTTGGAGGTCGTGGCCGAGGCGGTCCGGCGCGCCCGGGGATTTGTCGCCCTGAACCTCGCCCCCTTCGCCTTGCTGCCTGCCGAATGCCTGCAACGCGCCGACCTCCTGGTCCTCAACGAAATCGAGGCTGAGGCCCTCGGCGACCAGGTGGCACAGGCGGGCGGCGCGGTCGCGATCACCCTCGGCGCAGAGGGCGCGTGCATGCTTCGCGGAGGCCGACAGACGGCCCGCGTGCGTCCCCCCGCCGTCCGCGTGGTGGACACGACGGGGGCCGGGGACGTCTTCACAGCCGCCCTGCTGGTGTCCCTGCAGGAGGGGTTGGACGATCCGGGCGCCCTCCGCTTCGCCTGCGCGGCGGCGGCCCTCTCAGCGACCCGGCCCGGCGCCCAGCCTGCATGCCCGACCCGCCGGGAGGTCGAGGCCCTCTTGTCCGGAGATGCGACATGACCGGGATCGTCCCTGAGCTCAGGCTCTCCGACTTCACGGGGTCAGACCCGGCGGCCAGGGCGCGGTTCCAGGACGACCTGTTCGCCAGCCTCCGCCGCTGGGGCTTCGTCATCCTCACGGACCACAATGTCCCGACCGACCTGCTCGACAGGGCCTACCAGCTCAGCGCAGACCTCTTCCAACAGCCGGAGGCGGTGAAGCTCCGCGGCGCCGGGAACCTCAGGGGCTACGCACCGTTCGGGAAGGAACACGCCCGCGACAGCCGGACCCCGGATCTCAAGGAGTTCTGGCAGATCGGCCGGGAGCCGACGCCGGAGGCCCTCCGGGTCGAGCCCCTTCCCGACAATGTCTGGCCACAGGGGCTGCCCGGCTTCCGCGAGACCTTCACGGCCCTCTACACCGGCCTCGACGAGGCCGGGCGACTACTGCTCTCGGCCCTGGCGCCCTCTCTGAAGCTCGCCAGCGACTGGTTTGAGTCCCGGGTCCGGTTCGGTCCTTCTCTCCTGCGTCTCCTGCACTACCCCCCCGTACCGGCGGACGCCCCCGCGGGCGCCGAGCGTTCGGCGGCGCACGAGGATATCAACCTTCTCACCATCCTGGTCGCCGCCCGGGGCGCGGGTCTGCAACTCCTGGACCGTGACGGAAGCTGGATCGCTGTCGAGACCGAGCCCGGCAAACTGATCGTCGACTCGGGCGACATGCTTGCGCGCCTGACCAACGGCGTGATCCCGGCCACCACCCACCGAGTGGTGAACCCCGACGGTCCGAACGTCAGCCGCTACTCCATGCCCTTCTTCCTTCACCCGCACTCGGACCTGTCCCTGGCCGCCCTGCCCTCGTGCCGGCAGGCCCGTACGCCGGCGCCGGAAATCACCGCCGGAGCCTTCCTCGCCCAGCGATTGCGTGAGATCGGGCTGGCGTGAAGCCATACGGACGAACAAGAGCTTTGCGCGGCGATGTCCGCCTGGACTAGTGTGTCTGCGTACGCGGCGCGGCCCTCCCCGGGGCCCCGCGGCAGGATGAGTTCATGAGCCTGACCCCCGTCTTCAGTGCGCCTGACGCCGCGCAGGGCAGAGAGTACCATCTCGCCGGGGATTGGTGCGGCGCGCCGGTTCAGGAGATCGGGGATTCTCTGATCCACACCGTACGGGGCGATCCTGCCTCCACCCTCGATCTCACCGAGGTCCGGCGCATGGACATCGCCGGGGCCTGGGCTGTCCTGCGCGCCCTCGGCGCTGAGCCTGAACTTCAGCGGATCAGAGCGCGCCCTGAACACCTGCGCCTGCTCGAAATGGTCGCCCGGGCGGACGCCTCCCGGCCCAAGCGGCGGACAGGGCCCGGTCCCATCCGCGCCTTCCTGGAACGGGTGGGCAGGGGCGTGATCAGCGTCGCCGACGAGACCTACGGAACCCTCGCCTTCGCCGGACAGCTCATGGTCGTCACCGGCAGGACCCTGATGGACCCGAGGCGTATCCGCTGGGCGTCCTGCGTGTCGATGGCCGAACGCGCCGGCCTGGACGCCCTGCCGATCGTGGTCGTCACCACCTTCTTCATCGGCGCCGTGGTAGGCCTCCTGGGCGTCAACACGCTGAGGCAGTTCGGCGCCGAAGTCTTCGCCGTCGAATTGATCGGCATCGCGGTCACCCGGGAGTTCGGCATCGTCATCACGGCGGTCCTCCTCGCCGGCCGATCCGCCTCGGCCTTCGCCGCCGAGATCGGCTCCATGAAGATGACCCAGGAGGTGGACGCCATGCGTGTCCTGGGGGTCGATCCATTCGAAGCGCTGGTCTTTCCCCGCGTGGCCGCCCTCCTCTTGACCATCCCGCTCCTGACCTTCGCCGCGACCGTGGCCGGGCTGATGGGCGGGGCCCTCGTCACCTGGTCCATGCTGGGCCTGGGACCCACCTTCTTCATGACCCGGCTGGTCGAGAGCGTCGGCGACAATCACTTCTGGATCGCCCTGTCCAAGGCGCCGGTCATGGCCATCGCCATCGCCGGCATCGGCTGCCGGCAGGGCATGCTGGTCAAGGGCGACGTGCTGTCGCTTGGAAAGAGGGTGACCGCCGCAGTTGTCCAGGCGATCTTCGCCATCATCCTCATCGACGCCATCTTCGCCCTGATCTACATGGAATTGGACCTGTGACCGCCCCGGACGACACGGAGGCGAATTCCGAGGCCCCGGCGATAGAGATCCGGGGGCTGAAGTCCCAGTTCGGATCCCGGGTGATCCATGAGAACCTCGACCTGACGGTCCAGAGGGGCGAGATCCTGGGCGTGGTCGGCGGCTCCGGGTCCGGAAAGTCGGTCATGCTGAACTCGATCATCGGCCTGAAGCGACCCGACGGCGGATCCGTCCGGGTCTTCGGTTACGACATTCACGCCGACCCGAACCGTCAGTGGGGCGCCATCGAGCGTCACTGGGGGGTCCTCTTCCAGCAAGGCGCCCTCTTCTCGAACCTGACGGTCGCGGAAAATGTCGAGGCGCCGCTCCTGGAGCACACCCGCCTCTCGCGCAGCACCATCCGCGAGCTGGCCGAGATCCGCATCGCCCTGGTCGGCCTGCCGCCGGAGGCCTGCGACCTGAAGCCCTCCGAGCTGTCCGGCGGCATGCGCAAGCGGGCGGGCCTCGCCCGGGCCCTGGCCCTCGACCCCGAGCTGCTCTTCCTGGACGAGCCGACCGCCGGCCTTGACCCCATCGGGGCGGCGGCCTTCGATGACCTGATCCTGGAGCTGTCCAAGAGCCTTGGACTGACGGTCTTCATGATCACCCACGACCTCGACACCCTGTACGCCATCACGACACGCGTGGCCGTCCTTGCGGACAAGCATGTCGTCGCCGCCGCGCCGGTCAGGGACCTTGAGTCGTCAACACACCCCTGGATCCGGGAGTACTTCCTCGGCCCCCGGGGACGCGCCGCCGCCCAGAAATCCCGGAACCCGGCCTGATGGAAAAAGACGCCAACTACGCCCTTGTGGGCCTGATCTCGCTGCTGCTCCTGGTCGGACTGATGACCTTCGGCATCTGGCTCTCCCAGCTCAACCTGAACCGGGACTTCCAGAATTATGACATCGTCTTTCAGGGACCGGTGAACGGCCTCAGCAAGGGCGGCGAGGTCCGGTTCAACGGGATCAAGGTGGGCGAGATCACGCAGATCGAGCTCTATCCCCAGAATACGGAAAAGGTGGTCGCCCACGTCCGGATGAGCGCCGATGTTCCCGTCCGAGCCGACTCCGTCGCCTCCATCGAGCCCCTCGGGATCACGGGGGTCAACTTCATCCAGGTCAGCGCCGGGACACGGGGCAATCCCCTCATTCGTGAGCAGACCGCGTTTGGAAGGACGCCGGTCATCGCGTCCCGTCCCTCCGCCCTGGACGGCATTCTCTCGGGCGGCGAGTCCGTCCTGACCGAGACCGTGAAGGCGCTGCAGGGGATCAACGCCATCCTCACGCCAAACAACATTGCGTCGATCGAGGGTACGCTGCGGAACACCGAGGCCTTCTCTGCCGAGCTCGCCCGCCGCAAGGAGGTCATCGCCGACACCCAGGCCGCCCTCCAGAGCCTGGACAAGGCCGCCCAGGAGATCGCCGCCCTTTCCGCCTCCAGCAAGGTTGTTTTGGAGGGCGATGGCGCCCAGACCCTGAAAAGCCTCGGCGAGGCCGCCACTGAGACCCAGGCCGCCGTCAAGGATGTGCGCGCCCTCATTGCCCGGGTCGATGGCCCGGATGGCGAGTATACGACAAATGGCCTGGCTCAGTTCACGGCGGCCATCGGCGCCCTGCAGGGTGCGGCCGATTCCCTCACCCGCCTCTCCCGAGAACTGGAATCCAACCCCCGGGGGCTCCTGACCAAGAGTCCCGGCAAGGAAAAGGAGGTCCGCCCGTGACCCTGACCCGGAACCTCTTGCGACTCGCCGCCGGCTTGGCGGCTCTCGCCCTCGCAGGCTGCATCACCCTCCTGCCGGAGACCAAGCCGACCCAGCTCTACCGGTTCGCGATCCCCGTATCGGAGACCGTCAAGGTAACGCCGAGCGGGGTCCGCGCCGTGGTGATCCGGGCCGGCGGCGGCTTTCATCCCGCCGCAGCCGGCGACCGGATTCTCACCACCCAGGGCGCCGAGGCGGCCTATCTGGCGAATGCCCGATGGACCCAGGCCGCCTCGGTCCTCTTCGACCAGGCCCTCATTGGCGCCTTCGCCGCGAGCCGCGGGCCGGCCCGCCTGGTGATCGCCGGGGAACCCGGACGACCCGTCTTCGGCCTGCGGGTGGACGTGTCCCGCTTCGAAGCGAACTACGACAGCGGTCCGCGCGCCGCGCCGGAAATCCATGTCGACGTCCATGTCGTGGTCACACGCCTGAAGGACCAGAAGGTGATGCAGGAGCAATCGTTCTCCATCCGCCAGAGGGCGGCCGAGAACCGGGGCGCCGCGATCGCCAGCGCCTTCCAGGCCGCGGTCGCCGAGGCCATCGTCACCATCGTGAAGACCACCGACGCCGGGGTGTCCGCAGCCGCTGAAGGCTAGATTCCCCGGATCCGCCTCGCCGCCGTCACGGTGTTGGCGAGGAGGCAGGCCACCGTCATGGGCCCGACTCCGTTGGGGACGGGCGTGATCGCCCCGGCGACCTTCCGGGCGGAGCGGAAGTCGACGTCCCCGACCAGCTTGGTCCTGCCCTCCGCCGCCTTGGCCGGATCATCGAAGGGCACCCGGTTGATTCCGACGTCGATCACGGTGGCGCCAGGCCGGATCCAATCCCCCGGGATCATCCGCGGGCGTCCCACCGCCGCCACCAGGATGTCGGCCTCACGGCAGACAGAGGCCAGGTCTCGGGTCCGGGAGTGGGCGATGGTGACGGTGCAGTCCGCTTGCAGGAGCAGCTGTGCCACGGGCCGACCGACCAGGATGGAGCGCCCCACGACGACAGCTCTCAGTCCCGAAAGGTCCTCGCCCAGGGTCTGGCGGAGCAGGATCATGCAGCCCACAGGCGTGCACGGGGCGAGGGCTGGCAGGCCCTGCGAAAGACGACCGGCGTTGATGACGTGCAGGCCGTCGACATCCTTGTCCGGATCGATGGCCTCGATCACCGACTTTTCATCCAGCCCAGGGGGCAGAGGCATCTGGACAAGGATTCCATGGATGGCGGGATCCGCGTTCAGCTGGCGCACGAGATCGATCAGGGCGTCCTGGGTGGTCCCGGCCGGCAACTTGTGCGTGACCGAATGCATGCCGGCGGCCTGGGACTGTTCGCCCTTGGAACGGACATAGACCTGTGAGGCCGGATCCTCGCCGACGAGCACCACGGCCAGGCCGGGCGTGAGGCCATGCCTCGCCTTCAGGTCCGCCACCTCCGCCGCCACGCGGGCCCGGAGGTTGTCGGCTTCGGCGCGTCCATCGATCAGCCTCGCCTCGCTCATTCATCCCTCCGTGAGCCCAGGACCGCTCGCCTACTATGCGCTGCGCCGCCGCGCAAACCCCGTAGCCACTCCGCGACAGCCCAGGCGTGCGACTCCCGGTGGAGGGTCCGGATCGCTTCAAGGGGCGTGCGCCAGACAAGCCGGTGATCCGGCTCGGTCAGACGTTCCGGCGCCTCAGCCAGGATTCGCACCTCGTGGAAGACCCCGCGGACATTGAAGGCTCGCCCGTCGTTGATCACCACCCGGTCCGAGGAGACGCCAATCCGGCGACAAGGCCGGACCAGCAGCCCGGTCTCTTCCTCGAATTCGCGCACGAGGGCGGCCTCAGGCGCCTCATCCGTTTCGATTCCCCCTCCCGGCAAGGCGAGCCAGAGTCTCTCAGCGGGATCTCCGATTTCGACGAGTGCGATCCGCCGGCCGCGGCGCGCGATCCCGAAGACAGAGGGCCGATCAGGCCAGCCGACACCCGCCTCGGGCAGTCCGAACTGAGGATCCCCCATCAGTCCTTACCGTAGAACGATGTCCAAATGTCCGCCCTCCCCGCCAACGCGTCCTCGACGGTCATCTCTGGCCAGCCCACCCTTGAACCGAGAGAGGCCTTCCAAGCCAGGGCGACGAAGTCCCTGAGGGCGCCAGCTCCAGCGCCCAGCCGCGCGCTGGCGAAGGCGGCGCCCCGCGGATCGCCGGGTGCAAGGCCGCCGGCCTGTTCCAGGCGATAGAGACCGGGGACTTCCTTCCAGGCCACGCCCAGGTAGGCCGCAATATGAGCCTCCAGCCCGCCCCCATCCGTCCCGGGGGGCGGCATGGCGCTTCGCACGTCGGTCAGCCGCACGCCCGCCGCGACCAGTTCGCCCTCGAACCGGGAATGGATCCGTTCACGGGTGAACCCCTCCGGGTTGGGACCCTCCGCCCAGCCATTGTAATGGTGGGTCACATGCAGGGGTTGGGAGCCATCGGCGACATAGTGCGAGAGCCGGCCGATGGTCTGGAGGACAAGGGCTTCCCGCCGCCGAAGGTCAGCCCGGAACCAGGCCTTGCGATCGGGTTTGCGCTCGGTTCTCACGGCATGGTCGAGGACCCGCCACATGGCGAGGTCCTTGGTGAGTTGCTGCTGGGTCTCCAGGATCGCGTAGTAGAGCCATCCCGCCTTCCAGGCGTTGGTCCCCGCAGCGCGAAGAGCCGTCTCGTAGGCCTCTCGGTCAGGGGGCATGGCGTCGAGGCGCGGACCGCCCATCACGGTTCCGTCGTCAAGGACGTCAAGGAAGTGCCCAGCGTCGAGCGAGACCGTGTGCGCCCTGCCGGATCCCTTCGACCTGTCGGGCTCCCGGGACAGTTCTCCCACGTCCGCAATTCCCGAGGGACTGCGCAGGAAGGCGGGGAGGTCCGGAGGCAGGGCCTCCATGGCGGCGATCCCCACCATCCGGTGCCCGGAGGCGCCCCAGGCCCCGGCCGGCTGCGGGCTTGCGAGGGTGATCGCCAGAAGGGCGGCGACGGCGGCGAGGCGACGGGTCATGAAGGAGCTCCAAGGGCCGGCAGGCCCAGAGCGGTCTCGCATCGGGTGACCCAGGCGGCCACCGCAGGCCACTTGTCGAGGACGAAAGCCGCCTCCGGGGCGAAGCGGGTGTAGGGGAAGAGGGCCATGTCGGCGAGGCTGAAGGTGGACCCGACCAGCCAGTCCTGAGCCGTCAGCGCCCCCTCCAGGTGATCGAGGGCCCCTTCCGCCCGTCGCAACAGGTCCGGATCCAGGTCGGCCCTGTCCCGGCCGAGATATCGGATGCGGAAGCGCGCCACCGCCACATAGGGCTCATGGCTGTACTGCTCCCAGAACATCCACTCGAGCATTCGGGCCTCGAGATAGGGGTCCCGGGGGATCAGGTCGGACCCGCGCGCAAGGTGGAGGATGATGGCGTTGGACTGGGCGAGAGGCCGCCCGTCGTCAAGGATCACCAGAGGGACCTGCCCCGCGGGATTCAACGCCAGGAAGCCGGGGGTGCGGGTCTCTCCCTTCAGCACCCCGGTCTCGACCCAGTCATAAGCAAGGCCCAGGTGGTCGGCCGTCCATTTCACCTTCAGGCAGTTGCCTGAAATTGAGTCGCCGAAGATCTTCATGCCTGGACTCCTGGCCACCGCCGGTTGCCCCGGCGCGCGCCAATCGTTAAAAGGCCGCCGACGACAGATCAACGACGAAGGAGGAGACGTCATGGGACGCCGCCTCGCCGCCCTGGCCGCCATCACCGCCTGCCTTATCGCCGCTCCCGCTTCTGCGAGCCCTCAGGCGTCTTCCGATCCGATTGGCGATCTTCTTCTGGGCGCACTGACCGGCGCCGTCCCCGGTTCGCCCCAGTTCCGGCTCAAGGCCTCGCTCTATCATGTCGGCGCCCGCGGCGTCGGCGTGCTGGACTCGCTCGGCTGCCGCGTGGTGGCCATGCGTACGGCGGCCATCGACACGAAGGTCATTCCTCGCCGCACAGTCCTGTTCATCCAGGAGACGGTGGGCCTGAAGATGCCGGATGGGCGTGTCCATGACGGATTCTGGTACGCCTCGGATACCGGCGGCGCGATCAAGGGTAACCGGATCGATCTGTTCACCGGATCAGGTTCGGCCTCCATGAAGCCGATCATGGGGCTGAACATGTCCCACCTGACCGTCAGCAAGGTGGGGCAGTTCCAGGGCTGCCCGCCAGCCTGATCAGCTCTCGACGAAGGCGCGCTCCAGCACGTAGTGGCCGGGCTGCGACAGGGATCCCTCTTCGAAGCCGCGCGCCTCAAGAAGCGGCTTCAGGTCGGCGAGGACCGAGGGGCCCCCGCAGAGCATCAGCCTGTCGACCGCCGGGTCGAGATCGGGAAGTCCCAGGTCGCGACACATTTGTCCGGACGCGATGAGGTCGGTGATCCGTCCCTGGGTGGGGAAGGGCTCCCGGGTCACCGTGGGGTAGTACTTCAGCTTGGGCGCGACGATCTCCCCCAGGATCTCGTCATTCGGAAGTTCGCTTTCGAACAACTCCCGGTAGTTGAGGTCGGCCACCTGCCGCACCGTGTGCGTCACCACCACGGTCTCGAAGTGGTCGTAGACGTCCGGGTCGCGGGCCAGGGAGAGCCAGGGGGCGAGGCCGGTGCCCGTCCCCAACATGTAGAGGCGCCGGCCAGGCTTGAGGCCGTCGACCACCAGGGTGCCCGTCGGCTTGCGCCCGACCAACACGGTCTGTCCGACCTCGATGTTGCAGAGCCGGGAGGTGAGCGGGCCGTTCGGCGCCTTGATCGAGTAGAACTCCAGCTCCTCATGCCAGGAGGGACTGGCGATGGAATAGGCCCGCACCAGCGGCTTTCCCTCAACCATCAGGCCGACCATGACGAACTGTCCGCTCTGGAAGCGGAAGGACGGGTCCCGGGTGGTCCGGAAGGAGAAGAGCCTGTCGGTCCAGTGCTGGACCAAGGTCACGGTCTCTTCGGCGAAGGCGCCAGACTTCTTGGCGGGCGCGGCGGCGGTCTCGGTCACGTGCACAATCCGGACTGGAAGGGAGGTCAGATATCGCCGCCGAGGTCGTTCACCGCCCCCGGCGTGCGCGCGACGTGTATCCCGCACTCGGTCTTCTCGGAACCCGCCCAGCGACCGGCGCGGACGTCCTGGCCCGCCTCCACTGGCTGGGTGCACGGCCAGCATCCGACAGAGGGGTAGCCGTGCTCGACAAGGGGATGGGGCGGCAGGTCATGACGGTCCATGTAGGCGTCCAGGGCCGTCTTGTCCCAGTTGGCCAGGGGGTTGAACTTGATGCGCCCGTCGGCGCGCTCCACCACCGGCAGGGCCAGCCGGTCGCCGCCATGGAAGCGCTTGCGGCCGGTGATCCAGGCCTCGAAGCCCTCAAGACCCCGGTCCAGGGGCAGGACCTTGCGGACCTCGCAGCAGCCGTCGGTGCTCGTGCGCCAGAGGTCCCCCTTGGGATCGGCTGTCGCCAGATCGGCGAAGGCGGGCCTGAGGTCCCGTACGCCGGTCAGGCTGAGCCGCGCCGCCAGGTTGCGTCGGTAGTCGAGGGTCTGGGCGAAGAGCATGCCCGTGTCCAGGAAGAGGACCGGCAGGTCCGGGCGAACCTGCGCCGTCATGTGGAGGAGCACGGCGGACTCGGCGCCGAAGGACGAGACCAGGGCGAGGGTCTGCGGGAATAATTCGATCGCCCGGGCCAGGACGGCTTCGGGTTCGGCGCGCCTCAGCTCAGCATTGAGCCGGCTCTCCAGATCCGGAAGTTCTGCGGGATCGTAGGCCATTTTACTCTCCCTGACGTTCGACGAAGGCCGGCGCCCGGGCGTCGGCGGCCCTCTGGTAGACATGGCTGTGCCGACCGGCAGCCTCCGCCCAGATCGCCGCGGTGGAGCCATCCGCGGGCACAAAGGCGTCGAAACCGCAGCGGACCATGAAGCCCGCCTGGTCCCGGAGGACATCGCCGACCGCCCGGATCTCGCCGCTGAACCCCAGGCGAGTTCGCAGGAGTCGCGCTGCGGTGAAGGGGCGGCCATCCCGGAACTTGGGAAAGGCGAGGGCCACGAGGTCGACGCCGGACAGCCGCCCCTCGAGGGTCTCGACCTCGTCCTCGGGCTCCAGACGCACCCCGAGGCGACCGGAGGGCCGCGCCACCAGGGACTCGCCCCCGGCGAGGTAGCGGGCGAGGCTGACGATGATGTCGCCGCCCGGGTCCGGCGCGTCGTCTTCGATCGTCACAAAGGCGTCCTCCACGTCCCGGAAGGCGGCGCCCGACGCCCTAATGAGCTTCGGCATAGACGGCCTCCTTGAAGGGGGCGTCGCCGGTCCGGCGCAGGGTGTCCAGGAAGCGTTCGCCCTCCCTGCGTTCGCGCAGGTAAGCGTCCACGATCGCCTCGACGGCGTCGGTCACCCGGTCGATGGGCAAGGCCGGCCCCAGCATCTTGCCGACGGCGGCGTCTTCCGCCCCGGAGCCGCCGAGGGTAAGCTGGTAGAACTCCTCACCCTTCTTGTCGACGCCGAGGATGCCGATATGGCCCACATGGTGGTGACCGCAGGCGTTGATGCAGCCTGAAATCTTGATCTTGAACTCGCCGATGGCCTCGGCCCGATCCGGCGCCTCGAACCGCCGGGCGATGTCCTGAGCCACGCAGATGGCGCGCGCGTTGGCGAGGGCGCAGTAGTCGAGGCCCGGGCAGGCGATGATGTCGCTGATCAGGTTGATGTTGGGGGTCGCAAGGCCCGCCGCATCAAGGCCCCTCCAGACGTCGTAGACATGCTCGAGCCGGACATGGGGCAGGACGAGGTTCTGCTCGTGGGTGGAGCGGATATCTCCCTGACCGAACCGTTCCGCCAGGTCAGCGACCAGGTCCATCTGGTCGGCGGAGATATCGCCGGGCGTCCCGCCGATCCCCTTCAGGGAGATGTCGACGATGCCGTAGCCGGGCCGGATGTGGGCCTTGACGTTGTTGCGCACGAAGCGGGCGAAGGCCGGCTCGGCGGCGCGCCGGGCCTCGAAGTCACCCGTGGAAGGATCAGTGGAAAAGTCGGGGGTCGTGAAGGCGTCGCGGATTCGCTCGATCTCGGCGGCGGGCACGTCGCCCTCCGGCCCGATCTTCTCCCATTCGGCCTCGACCTCGCGGGCGAAGGCCTCGGCGCCCAGGGCCGCCACGAGAATCTTGATCCGCGCCTTGTAGATGTTGTCCCGCCGCCCGTGGCGGTTGTAGACGCGGAGAATGGCCTCCAGGTAGGAAAACAGCCGGTTCGAGGGCAGGTAGGCCCGGATGGTGGGACCCACGTAGGGCGTCCGGCCCATGCCGCCGCCGACGATCACCTCGAACCCTGTCTCTCCGTCGCGCCCCCGCCGCAGCAGGAGGCCGATGTCATGGACCTTCGCCGCCGTGCGGTCATGGGGCGAGGCGGTGACCGCAATCTTGAACTTGCGGGGCAGGAAGGAGAATTCCGGATGCAGGCTGGACCATTGCCGGATCGCCTCGCACCAGACCCGGGGGTCCTCCAGCTCGTCGGCCGCCGCCCCGGCGTAGGGGTCGGCGGTGACGTTGCGGATGCAGTTGCCGCTGGTCTGGATGGCGTGGAGATCCACTGCGGCCAGGGCGTCCAGAATGTCGGGCGCATCGGCCAGCTTCACCCAGTTGAACTGGATATTGGTGCGGGTTGTGAAGTGCCCGTAGCCCCGGTCGAACCGGCGGGCGATGTCGGCGAGCGCCCGCATCTGGACGGGGCTGAGCGAGCCGTAAGGGACCGCCACCCGGAGCATGTAGGCGTGCAACTGCAGGTAGAGGCCATTCATCAACCGCAGGGGCTTGAACTGGTCCTCGGTGAGCTCGCCGGCGAGGCGTCGGCGCACCTGGTCCCGGAACTCTGCTGTGCGGTCGGCCAGAACCGCGCGGTCGATGGCGTCGTAGCGATACATTCGCCCTCCTACTTGCGCCGGATCAGGTTGACGCGGCCGGAAGACCGGGCGGCCCCGTGCGCCTGCCGCAGGGCCTCGACGGCGCCGCCCCCCTCGGCCTGCTTGCCATGCAATTCGTGATTGGTGGGGCCCAGGGCCCGGATGCGTTCCCGGTAGCTGACCGGCGCCCAGAAGCCGGCGCTGTCGACCAGGTCGATCAGGTAGGGATCAATGACCACGGTGGGCTGGGCGCGGGCGGCGACCTCGGCCTCTCCCGCCCCCGCATCCTCTGCGAAGATCTCAGCGTCCGTGAGGCGCTCGACCCAGACGCCGTTCTTCCAGAACACGACTTCTCCGTCGCTGAGCCGGTTTGCGGTGAGCGCCTTCATGCCCGCTCCTCCCGCCGCTCGCAGTCGGGCGCCAGGCTGGCCAGGGCCGAGGACATGGCCTCCCCGACGACCAGGAGGGCGGGACCGGAGTCGGCCGCCGCCGCCTCGGCGAGTCCGTCCAGCCGGGTGGGGATGCGCCGCTCGTCGGGGCGGCTTGCCCGGAAGACCACCAGGGCCGGGGTCGAGGGAGCGCGGCCAGCGGCGATCAGCCGGGCGGCGATGCGTCCCGCGGTGCTGGCGCCCATGTAGATCACGACCGTGTGGTTGGCCCGGGCCAACGCCGGCCAGTCGAGGTCGGGTTCGCCCTCCCCCGCTGCATGGCCGGTGACGAAGGTGACCGCCTGGGCGGACCGCCGGTGGGTCAGGGGCGCCCCGGCGCTGGCCGAGGCGGCCAGGGCCGCAGTGACCCCGGGCACGACCTCGCAGTCGATACCGGCCGCCCGGCAGGCCTCAAGCTCCTCACCGCCCCGACCGAAGATGAAGGGATCGCCGCTCTTGAGGCGGACCACGTTCAGGCCCTCCGAGGCGAGACCGACGAGAAGCCGGTTGATCTCATCCTGGGCGTAGGTGTGGCGCGACTTGCGCTTGGCCACGGAGATCCGGCGGGCGGCGGCGGGCGCGAGGTCGAGAATGGGCGCCGGCACGAGACCGTCGTGGATGACCACGTCCGCCTCCCCCAGCACGCGGACCGCGCGGATCGTCATCAGGTCGGGATCACCGGGAC
>NZ_JADBZL010000073.1:0-4338 GCF_020402505.1 Phenylobacterium sp.
AGGTGCGGGCCGCCGCCTGGATGGCCGCCTGGTCGTCGTTGAGCGCAAAGTCCATCTGGTCTCCCCGTTCGAGGCGCCCCCGCCGTCTGGAGCCTCCCGCCCCCCTCTGTCAACGCCGGCCTGTCAACGCCGCGCCCCTTGCACCCCACCCCCATTTGCGCGAGACCGCAGGGCATGAGCCCGACGCCCCTCGCCCCCTACCCCGCCCTGCGCCTGCGCCGCCTGCGCCAGTCCGACTGGATCCGCCGCCTGGTCCGCGAGACCGTGCTGACCCCCGCCGACCTCATCTGGTCGATGGTGGTGCACGAGGGCGAGGGCGAGGTTCCCGTCGCCTCCATGCCCGGCGTCAGCCGCCTGTCGGTGAAGGACTGCGCCCGCGCCGCCGTGGAGGCGCGCCGGCTGGGCATTCCGGCCATCGCCATCTTCCCCCACATCGACGGCGCCCGGAAGGACGCCGAGGGCAGCCTGGCCGCCGACCCGGGCGGGGTCATCCCCCGGGCGGTCAAGGCCATGAAGGACGCCGCCCCCGAGGTGGGGATCATGTGCGACGTGGCCCTCGACCCCTTCACCACCCACGGCCACGACGGCCTGATCCGCTCGGGCCGGATCGCCAACGACGCCACCATCGAGCGCCTGGTCGCCCAGGGCCTGATGCAGGCGCAGGCCGGGGCCGACATCCTCGCCCCCTCCGACATGATGGACGGCCGCATCGGCGCCCTGCGCGGCGCCCTGGAGAGCGCCGGCCACCCGGACGTGATGATCATGTC
Source organism: Phenylobacterium sp. (assembly GCF_020402505.1). Lineage (GTDB taxonomy): Bacteria > Pseudomonadota > Alphaproteobacteria > Caulobacterales > Caulobacteraceae > Phenylobacterium. Next base: position 768 of record NZ_JADBZL010000073.1, read on the forward strand.
CTACGCCGCCAAGTACGCCTCGGCCTTCTACGGCCCCTATCGCGACGCCATCGGCTCGGGAAAGCTGGGCTCCGGCCCCGAGGACAACCCGGCCGACAAGAAGACCTACCAGATGGACCCGGCCAACACCGAGGAGGCCCTGCGGGAAGTGGGGCTGGACCTGGCCGAGGGCGCCGACATGGTGATGGTGAAGCCCGGCCTGCCCTATCTCGACATCGTCCGCCGGGTGGTGGAGGCCTTCCACGCCCCGACCTTCGCCTTCCAGGTCTCGGGCGAGTACGCCATGATCAAGGCCGCCGCCGGCAACGGCTGGCTGGATGAGGACCGGGCGGTGATGGAAAGCCTCACCGCCTTCAAGCGCGCCGGCGCGACGGGGGTGATCACCTACTTTGCGCCTCAGGCGGCGCGGGTGTTGGGGGCGTAGGGGTCTGCTGAAGCGCCGTTGACCCCCTCACCAACCTTCGGTCGGAGCTCCCCCTTGGGGGAGCCATTGAGCCTTTGTAATTCCTCCCCCAAGGGGGAGGTGGACCGGGGCGTCAGCCCCGGGACGGAGGGGGTCTGCGGCATCTTCTAGGATCTCGCAAAGGCCATCAGCGGCGCGATCACCTCCCCGTCGGCGGCGCGCAGGGCGTCGATGTGCAACGGTTGCGCCCTTCAAACCTCATCCCAAAGCCGACGTGTATTGCCGCGCAGCATGGCCTCGACCAGTCGCTCCCGCTCCGCCCGGAGATCGGCGGGTTCCAGCGCCTGGCTCTCCAGCATCATGGTGTGATGGGTGCGCGCCAGCTGCAGGTCAGCCGCAGCGCGGGCGCGTTCGCGCAGCATCTCGTCCAGCGGCGCGTTCGGGACGAAGGCGTAGACAAGGGTGCAATCCAGCCCTTCCGCAGCCTGGCGCAGGGTGGCCAGGGTGACATTCCCGCTGACCTCGGCCTTCTCCAGCCCCGCGATGCGGGGCTGCGACACGCCAATGCGGGCAGCAAGCTGGGTCGCCGTCATGCCCAGGGCATCCCGAAGGGCCCGGATCCAGCCCCGAGGCGGGCGCGCAAGGTCAGCGGCCCTCAAGGGCGCGAGGCGACGTTCCAGATGCTTTCGCGCGAGGGATTTCGGGTCCACGATATAAGTCCGGGGTTATTGGATATCCGACAAATAATAACTTAAATGTTATCCCGGGACACGATTAAAATAACCTAGAAATTATGCCTTGATGCCTGTGCGCCGCCGTCTAGGGCATGGAAGGGCCGTCTTTGCCTGAGACGCCTCACGATCTCGAGGAGCCCGGCGAATACAGACGACCGGGTTTGTCGCCCCTGGAGTCCAGACAGGCGGCGCATCTTGCAGCCCCAAGCTTGCGCCCCGCCGGGAGCGCTGCGAAGACTTGGGCCCAAGGCCGTTGAGCCACCCCCGGAGCCCCGATGAGTTCGCCCTCCCTCTCCGCCCTGATCTGGTCCGTCGCCGACCTGCTTCGCGGCGACTACAAGCCCGCCGATTACGGCAAGGTCATCCTGCCCTTCACCATCCTGCGCCGCCTCGACTGCGCGCTCGCGCCCACCAAGGCCGACGTCCTGGCCGAGTTCCAGGCCCAGTCCGCCGCCGGCCTGAACCCGGACCCCTTCCTCCGCCGCAAGTCCGGGCAGAGCTTCTTCAACACCTCGCCCCTCGACCTGCCCAAGTTGCTGGGCGACCCGGACAATGTCGCCGCCAACCTCACCGCCTACATCCAGGCCTTCTCGCCCGAGGTTCGCGACATCTTCGAGCGGTTCGAGTTCCACAACCAGGTGGACCGCCTGGCCAAGGCCAAGCTGCTCTTCCTCGTGGCGCAGAAGTTCGCGGCCTTCGACCTTCACCCCGACGCCGTCAGCAACAGCCAGATGGGATCGGTCTTCGAGGAGCTGATCCGCCGGTTCGCAGAACTTTCCAACGAGACGGCGGGCGAGCACTTCACCCCCCGGGAAGTCATCCGCCTGATGGTCAACCTGATCTTCATCGAGGACGACGCCGCCCTCACCAAGCCCGGCGTGGTGCGCACCATCTACGATCCCACCGCCGGCACGGGCGGCATGCTCTCCGTGGCCGAGGAACACCTCAAGGCCCAGAACCCCAACGCCCAGCTGACCATGTTCGGCCAGGAGCTGAATCCTGAATCCTACGCCATCTGCAAGGCGGACATGCTGATCAAGGGCCAGGACGTCCGCCAGATCGCCTTTGGCAACACCCTGTCCGACGACGGCCACCCCGGCCGCACCTTCGACTACATGCTCGCCAACCCGCCCTTCGGCGTCGAGTGGAAGAAGGTCGAGAAGGAGGTCCGGGCCGAACACGAGCAAAAGGGCTTCGACGGCCGCTTCGGCCCTGGCCTGCCCCGGGTGTCGGACGGCTCTCTCCTCTTCCTCCTGCACATGCTGTCCAAGATGCGCCCGGCGGCGGAAGGCGGCTGCCGGTTCGGCATCGTCCTGAACGGCTCGCCCCTCTTCACCGGCGGCGCCGGCAGCGGCGAGAGCGAGATCCGCAGGCACCTCCTGGAGAGCGACCTGGTCGAGGCCATCATCGCTCTGCCGACGGACATGTTCTTCAACACCGGCATCGCCACCTATGTCTGGGTCCTCACCAACCGGAAATCCCAGGACCGCAAGGGCAAGGTCCAGCTGATCGACGGCTCGGGCTTCTGGCGCAAGATGCGCAAGTCCCTGGGCTCGAAGCGCAAGGAGATGGGCGAGGACGACATCGCCACGGTCACCCGTCTGTTCGGCGCCTTCGTGGAGGCGGAGGTCGCCACGGTCATCGACGCCAGCGGCGCGACGGTGTCGCGGGTGATCGTCGAGGCGGGCGAGACGGCGCCCGGGGCGCCGGAGGGCGGCAAGGTGAAGATCGCCCCCCTCTCCCGCATCCTCCCGACCAGCGCCTTCGGCTATCGCACCATCACGGTGGAGCGACCGCTGAAGGACGAGGCGGGAAAGGTCGTGGTGGGACAGAAGGGCAAGTCCAAGGACAAGCCCCTGCCCGACAGCGCCCTGCGCGACACCGAAAACGTGCCCCTAACCGAGGATGTCGGGGCCTACTTCCGGCGTGAGGTCCTGCCCCACGCCCCCGACGCCTGGATCGACGAGGCGAAGACCCGGGTGGGGTATGAAATCCCGTTCAACAGGCAGTTCTATGTGTTCGAGCCACCGCGTGATCTTGAGGAGATCGACGCCGACCTGCGAGCGGTGACGGACCGGATCAAGGCGATGATCGAAGGGCTGGTCGCATGAGCCTTCCGGCGTATCCAAGTTATCGGGACAGTAGGATACCTTGGCTCGGTGCGGTGCCTAGCCATTGGGAGATAGCACCATTGAGGCGCTTAATCGCAATTCAGAATGGTGCCGACTATAAACATATCGAAGCTGAAGAAGGCTATCCCGTCATCGGATCTGGCGGCCAATTCACCTTCGCGTCTGAATACATTTATGATGGAGAATCAATCCTACTGGGTCGGAAAGGCACAATCGATAGACCAATATACGTGAATGGCCGATTCTGGACGGTCGATACTATGTATTGGTCTAAAATAAATAAATCAATAAATGGCAAATAC
>NZ_JADBZL010000074.1:0-2653 GCF_020402505.1 Phenylobacterium sp.
GCGCGCGTTGCTCGCTCGCGGGTCCGGAACCTCCGAGAAGAAAGCTTCGAAATCTCCCATGGGAGTCTCCCAAAACAAGGAAGACACCCTCAGAATCCAGTTCGCCCAGATCACTCAAGCCAAATGCGATTCCCCTGCCCCAAGGGGGAGGTGGCGCGCGCAGCGCGACGGAGGGGGTCTGCGGCCTCGCAAGGGCGCCCCTACACCCGCGCCGTTCCCTTCAGAGCCAGGGTTCTCAGCGCCAGGGCCGAACCCGACATGGCCAGGAAGAGCGTCACCGCCACCGAGAGCGCCCCGCCGTCGCCCAGGGCGGCGGTGAGGCTGGACGCCGCTGCGCCCGCCGCGAAGGAGGCCGAGCCCATCAGGGCCGAGATCGACCCCGCCCGGCGCGGGTCGACATTCAGGGCGCCCGCCATGGTGTTGCCGGCCATGAAGCCGTAGCTGGACAGGACCAGGAAGATCAGCGGAAGGACGCTCCACATCCCGCCCCAGCCGGTGAAGGCGGCCGCCAGCAGGAAGGCGGCGGCGACCACGCCGACCGCGCTTGCACCCCGCAGGACCTGTTCGGGCGTATAGCGAAGGAGGAGCTGGCGGTTCAGCTGGCCCGCCCCTATCACCCCGGCGGCGTTGAGACCGAAGACCCAGCCGAAGACCGAGGCGGGTATGCCCCAGACGCCGATGATGAGGCCCGGCGAGGCCGAGATCCAGGTGAAGAGGGTCGCCCCGTTCAGCCCGCCCGCCAGGGCGTAGCCGATGAGGCGCGGATCCTTCAGCAGGGCGCCCAGCGCCGCCAGGGGCGATTCCGAGCGCGCCTGGAGGGCGGTGGCCTCGGACCGGGACTCCTCCAGGCGGAACAGGGTCGCCAGGCCCACGGCGATACCGAACAGGGCCAGGGCCCAGAAGTTGGCCCGCCAGCCGCCCAGCTCCAGCAGGACCCCGCCGAGGAGGGGGGCCAGGATCGGCGCCAGCCCCATGACCAGGGTCAGGAGGGACAGCATCCGCGCCGTCTCGGTATGGTCGAAGCGATCGCGCACCACGGCCCTGGCCACCACGGCGCCGGCGCAGCCGCCCAGGGCCTGGACGAACCGGGCGGCGATCAGGAAGTCGGCGGTGGGCGCCAGGGCGCAGGCGCAGGAGGCCAGGACGAACAGGGCGACGCCCGCCAGGATCGGTCCCCTGCGGCCCAGCCGGTCCGAGGCCGGCCCGTAGAAGAACTGGCCGATGGCCATGCCGGCGAGGAAGGCCGAGACCGTCACCTGGGTGTAGGCGCCGCTGACCCCCAGGTCCGCGCCTATGGCCGGCAGGCTGGGCAGGTACATGTCGATGGCCATGGGGGCAAAGGCTGTGAGGGCGCCCAGCAGGACCACCAGGCCCCAGCCCGTACCCGAAGGTCGCGCCGCCCCGTCCGCCGCTTCACCCGTCATTCCACCCGCTCCCCTCGCCTTCCGCCCTTGCCATACCCCCGCCGGGTCTGGCCAAGATAGGGGGAATTGTTCAGGAGCCCCGGATGTCCGCACTCGCCCGCCAGATGCCCGCCGTCGCCAAGGCCCAGGTCAACGGGATCGACATGGCCTATTACGAGGTCGCCCGGGGCAAGGGCGTGCCCATCGTCTTCTGCCACGGCTTCCCCGAGCTGGCCTTCTCCTGGCGCCACCAGCTGCGCGCCTGCGAGGCGGCGGGTCAGTGGGCCATCGCCCCGGACCAGCGCGGCTATGGCCTCACCTCCCGGCCGGACAAGGTCGAGGACTATGACATGGAGCACCTGGCCGCCGACCTGGTGGGCCTCCTGGACCATCTCGGGATCGAGAAGGCGGTGTTCTGCGGCCATGACTGGGGCGGCTTCGTGGTGTGGCAGATGGCCCTGATGCATCCCGACCGGGTGGCCGGGGTGATCGGCCTCAACACCCCCTTCATGCCGCGGGGCGAGTACGATCCCATCGCCTCCATGCGCTTCGCCTTCGGCGAGGACATGTACATCGTCTGGTTCCAGAGGCCCGGCGAGGCGGACGCCGCCCTCAGCAAGGACGTCGACAAGACCATGCGCTTCTTTATGCGCCGCCCGCCCGAGGACATGCCGGCCCCGCCCAGCGGCGGCCTGACCATCGACAAGGAGGCCGGCCCGGCCACCACCTCCACCTTCGCCTTCCGCGACATGCTGGCCGAGTGGGACAAATCGGACACCGCCAACCAGCTGCTGACCCCCGACGAACTGGCCGCCTTCGTCGAGACCTTCTCGGCCACCGGCTTCACCGGCGGCATCAACTGGTACCGCAACTTCACCCGCAACTGGGAGCGCTCGGCCCACCTGCCCCAGCGCATCGACCACGTCCCCTGCCTGATGATCTGCGCCGAGAAGGACGCCGTCCTGCCCCCCTCCATGGCCGACGGCATGGAAGACCGCATCAAAGACCTGGAAAAGGCCCTGGTGATGGGCTCCGGCCACTGGACCCAGCAGGAAAAGCCCGATGAGGTGAACCGCTTCATCCTCGACTGGATGGGGAGGAAGTTCGGGGGGTGAGGGGCCGCTGACCCCCTCCGGCCCGCTGCGCGGTCCACCTCCCCCTCGAAGGGGGAGGAATTGGGGAGCCAATTGCTCCCCCTCCCAGGGGGAGCTCCCCGAGAAGCGGGGTGAGGGGGTTCCGGCCGGGTCGCC
>NZ_JADBZL010000075.1:0-7892 GCF_020402505.1 Phenylobacterium sp.
CCCGTTCAGGCGTCCTCGGGCACGTCGAAGCTGCGGGGCTCCAGGCCGGCCAGCCGCCGCCGCCATGCGATCTCGTAGGCCGTCTCGACTTGGCGGCGGGTCCGGTCTGTATCGAAGAGGGGCGCGGCAGGGAGGTTCGCGGCGAGGCGCGCCTTGAGGGCCTTCAGCTGACCGGGGTCCCGGGCGAGGGCGAGGGCCAGGTCGCGATAGTCCTCCAGGGAGGTGGTCACCAGGTCTGGCAGGCCTGTCGCCCGAAGGAGAGAGGCGGCCACCCGCGCGGCGAAGCTGCGCCCGGTGCAGGTGACCAGGGGCAGGCCTGCCCAGAGGGCGTCGCTGGCCGTGGTGTGGGCGTTGTACGGCAGGGTGTCGAGGAAGAGGTCGGCCAGCCGGTGCCGGGCCAGATGGTCGGGCAGGGGCGCCTTGGGGGCGAACACCAGCCTTGCGGCGTCGACGCCTCTTTCGACGGCCTCGCGACGGAGGTTGGTCTCGATGACGGCGTCTCCACCGAGCAGCCAGAGCACGGACCCGGGGACCTCATGCAGGAGCTGCATCCAGACGTCGAAGACCGGCGGCGTGATCTTGTAGCTGGCGTTGAAGCTGCAGAAGACGAACCCAGTGTCCGGAAGGCCGGCCTCGGCCCGCGTCGGGGTCCGATCAGCGATCACCCGGCGGTCGTCATTGGGCTGGTAGGCGAACGGAAGCCGGATGATTTTTTCGTCGTAACTTCCTGATTCTTCTTTCGGAATGACCGTATGATCCGCCAGGATGTAGTCTGCAGCTACGGCCCCCATGGCGCCGGGATAGCCCAGATAGTTGATCTGGACGGGCGCACAGCGGCGCACAAACACCCCTGGTCGGCAGTGAGTGGTGAAGCCGTTCAGATCGATGGCTATGTCGATCTCGTCCGCGCGCAGGGCCGCAGCGATCCCCGCGTCATCCAGATCCGAGACGTCATGGAAGGCCTCGCAAGCGGCCTGGACCCGGGCGCGCATGTCGTCCTCTGCCTGCGGCGGCAGGGCGTAGGCGTGGATCTCGAACCGGCTCCGGTCATGCCGCTCGAGGAGGCCGACGAGCAACTGGGAGACCGCGTGGACCCGCAGATCGGACGAGACATAGCCCACCCGTATGCGGTCGTGGCGGTAGGTCTGACCGGTCCAGACGGCGGGCGGCCAGTCCGGGAAGCGGCCCTTCAAATGGGTGCGGACGCAGGCCATCTGGTCGGCTGGGTCATCATTGTGCGCCAGGAAGGTGAAGGGGATGGTCACAGGCTCTCCGCGCCGCACCCCGTCCCGCACCTCCTCCTGAAGGACCCCGAAGTCACGCCAGTCGCAGCACCGCATCTGCTGGTCCAGCAGGGCGCCGGTCAGGTCGGGAAGCGAGGGTTCCAGGGCCCGGGCGGCCCGGTAGGACTCCACCGCCTCGGCGTGCCGCTTCAGGGCCGAGAGCAGATGTCCTCGGTTCGAGTGCGCAAGGGCGTAGCCCGGCTCGGCGGCGACCGCCGCGTCCAGGGCCGCGAGCGCTTCAGTATTGCGTCCGAGGGACCTGAGGGCGTTGGAGCGCAGGTTGTGGGCGTCACCGGAGTGGGGCCGCAGCGCCGCCGCCCGCGTGGCGAAGTCGAGGGAGCGGACATCGTCGTTGAGGGACCGGTAGGCCCGGCTGAGGCCGAGCAGGGCGTCGACCCGATCGGGCTCCCGCTCCGCCAGTCCGGACCAGATGTCGATCGCCTCGCGCGTGCGGCCGAGGGACCGGAGGGCGACGCCCAGGTTGTAGGCCGCGTGCCCATGACCGGGGCGTACGGAGAGGATTTCCCGGTAGACCGAGACAGCTTCTCCTGTCCGGCCGGCCCGATGCAGCCCGACCGCGGCGTTGAACCGGCCCTCGACCTCTTCGTCGGTCACGCTGAGGTCGGGGCTGAAAGGGCGGCCTCGACCGCAGAGACGATTTCCGGCGCCTGCGGATCCGTCCTGGGACCGAAGGCGGCGATCAGTTGGCCGTCGCGCCCCACGAGGAGCTTGTGGAAGTTCCAGGCCGGATCGGCGGGCTCGCCGAGGGTTTCCAGGGCCCACTTGTAGAAGGGATGGGCGGAGGCGCCCTTCACGTCTTCCTTCGCGGTGAGGGGAAAGTCGATGTTGAACCGGGTCTCGCAGAAAGCCTTGATCTCGGCCTCGGTCCCCGGCTCCTGGCCCATGAACTGGTTGCAGGGCACGCCCAGCACGGTGAGGCCCTGATCCCGGTACCTGGCGTAGAGGGCCTCAAGTCCCTCGTATTGTGGGGTCAGGCCGCAGCGCGAGGCGGTGTTCACCACCAGAACGGCGCGGTCGCGAAACCCGTTGAGGGGAAGGGGCTCGCCGTCGATGGAGCGGAAGGCGAAGTCGTAGAGGCTGGCCATGGGGCTCTCCTGTCAGGAATTCAGAGGTGGTGTCGGGGGCCGGTTTCTTCCACCGCCTGCTCGATGGCGAGGGCCAGGTCCAGGGCCCGGGCGGCCTCCTCGCCGGTGACCACAGGTCGGTCGCGCTCCCCACGCACGCAGGCCAGGAAGGCGCCGACGCTGGCGCCCAGGGGATCCCGGGCGCCCGGCGTCTCCGCGAAGTCCGGGTTGAGGTCGAAGCCGGTGGTGTTGCGGAAGCTGCGCGCCAGGAAGTCAATCTCGAGTTCACCGGAGGGATAGACCACCCGCATGGTCCGCCTGCGCTCCGGCGCCATGCGCGAGGCGTCGAAGACCGCAGTGAAGCCGTCGTCGAAGGTCACCTCCGCGCGAACGGCGTCCAGGCCGCCGCTGTAGGCGACATCACCCTCCCCTTCGGCCGCCAGAGGCGCTCCTGCGGCCAGGGACAATGCAAGGTCAATGTCATGGACCATCAGGTCCAGCACGACCGAGATGTCCAGGCTGCGCTGGCTCTGCGGGCCCTGCCGCACCGCCTCCAGCCTCAGAGGACGCTCCGGCGCGCTGAAGAGGCCGATCGCCTCGAAGACCACCCGCTCCTGGTGTCCGCAGGCCACCACCAGCCTGCGTCGGCTGGCCTCCGCCAGGATCCGGTCGGCCTCTTCAAGGTCCACGGCCAGCGGCTTCTCGACATAGACGGAACGCCCTGCGCGAAGGGCGGCCAGGGCCCCTTCGGCATGACGGACGCCGGGCGAGGCGACCGTCACCACATCCACGGAGCTCAGAAACGCGTCGAGGTCATCGAAGGCCGCCGCCCCATGACGCGCCGCCACTTCCCGGGCCCGCTCCAGGTCCGGGTCGAAGACGGCGGCCAGGCCGGCGCCTTCGGCCTGGGCGTACTGGCGCGCATGGTAGCCGCCGAACACCCCGGCCCCGATCACCCCGCCCCTCAGGACCTTGGTCATTCTCTGCTCCGGATTCTGCGGTTGCAGCTAGCATTCCCCGTCGCCAGACGCCACCTTGGGTGAGGTTCCAGAACAGCGGCGCCGCCGCCTCGCCACGAGACTTAGGGGGAAGACATGACCACATCCCGGGAAATCCGCCTGCGCAGCCGTCCGCAGGGCCTGCCCGCCGCCGCCAACTTCGAGCTTGCCTCCGTAGACCTGCCCGCCCCCGGTCCGGGCGAAGTGCAGGTCCGCAACACCTGGATGACCGTCGATCCCTACATGCGCGGCCGCATGAACGACGTGAAGAGCTATGTCCCGCCCTTCCAGTTGGGCCGCCCGCTGGAGGGCGGCGCCATCGGCGAGGTGATCACCTCCAACGATTCGTCCCTGAAGCCCGGCGACCTCGTCCAGTCCAACTTCGGCTGGCGGGAGGCGTTCAACGCCCCGGCCGCCTCCGTGCAGAAGCTCAACACCCACGGCCTGCCGCCCGAGGCCTTCCTCGGGGTGGCCGGCATGCCCGGCCTCACCGCCTACGCGGGCCTGCTTCGCATCGCCGCCCTGAAACCCGGAGACGTGGTGTTTGTCTCCGGCGCGGCGGGCGCGGTGGGCTCCCTCGTCTGCCAGATCGCCAAGCTGAAGGGCCACAAGGTCATCGCCTCCGCCGGCGGCGCCGAGAAGGCCCGGTTCCTGAAGGACGAGATCGGGGTCGACGCCGTGATCGACTACAAGGCCACCGGCGACTCCGCCGCTGCCCTCACCGCCGCCCTCGCCGAGGCGGCCCCCGATGGCATCGATGTCTACTTCGACAATGTCGGCGGCGGCCACCTGGAGGCGGCCCTGAACGCCGCCCGACCTTACGCCCGCTTCGCCATCTGCGGGATGATCTCCATGTACAACGCCGAGGCGCCGGTCCCCGGCCCGTCGAACATGGCCCTGATCATCGGCAAGAACCTGCGGCTCGAAGGCTTCATCGTCTCCAACCACTGGGACATGATGGGCGACTTCCTGAAGGACCTCGGCGGCTGGCACGCCTCCGGCAAACTGAAGTGGCGCCAGACCGTTCGCGAGGGCATCGCGTCGGCCCCAGACGCCTTCATCGGCCTTTTCACCGGCGCCAACATGGGCAAGATGCTGGTCAAGCTGGTCTAACGTCCGCGAAGGACCGGAGCGCGGCCTCGGCGACGGGGCCGCCCCACTCCTGCACGAAGTGTCCCGCCTCGGGAATGAGCATGGGCTCGGGGCAGGTGGGCAGGCTTCGGCGCAGGTCTTCCATCACGGGTGGGCCCAGCACCATGTCGGCCCCGCCAACGGCCATGAAGACCGGCCCCCTGAAGTCCCGGGCCCAGAACGCCTTGGCCGCCAGGCTCTCCTCTATGCCCTCCATGCCCGGGTCGGTCATCACCCGTTCGGGAAAGGCCCGGACGCCGGCCTTGTAGCGTATGTCCGGGAAGGGGGCGTCGTAGGCGGCGCGCTCGGCCTCGGTGAGGTGAGGCGTCCCGCGTCCGATCAGGGCGCCGACCGCCAGGTCGGGATTGGCCTTGGCGTAGGCCCGCCAGGCCAGGAAGCCTTCCGAGGGCGGGGTCCCCGTCGCCAGGGTGGTGTTCATCGCAATGAGCCGGGCGAGCCGGCCCCGGAAGCCGACGTCCACCGGCAGGGTCAATCCGATGATCCCGCCCCAGTCCTGGACCACCAGGGTGATGTTCCGCAGGTTCAGGCGCGCCACCAGGGCCAGCAGCATCCGCCGATGAAAATGGAAACCGTAGACGGCGTCATCGACCGGCTTGTCCGACCGCCCGAAGCCGAAGAGGTCCGGGGCGACGACCCTCGCGCCCGACGCCAGGAAGACCGGGATCATCCTCCGGTAGAGATAGCTCCAGGTCGGCTCGCCGTGCAGGCAGAGGAAGGTGGGCGGGTCGGCCGGAGCGCCAGGGCCGCCGCCCTCGTCGATCACCGCGCACCGGAGACCCTCGTAACCCGGAAGATCATCGATGTAGCGCGGCGCCCAGGGAAAGTCGGGCAGGTTGGCGAAACGGTCGTCAGGGGTGCGCAGTGCGTCGGTCATGGCAGGGTCCTTTCCGCGTCGGGCGCACCTTCACACGGCCGCCGTCGCCGACCAAGACCGCCCGTTGGCGCAGGTCCCGCCAACGGCTAAAGAGAGGGCAGCACAAACCGGAGCCCGCCCGTGTCCCGCCTGTTCAACGCCTACGTCATCGTCGACTGGAGCGCCGCCGCCAAGCCGACCACCGGGGCGGACTCCGTCTGGATCGGGGTGATGAAGCGGGATGTCCGCTTCCGCCTGGCGTTCGAGGCCTTCAACCCGCCGACCCGGGCGGAGGCCGAGAAGAGGCTCAACGTGCTCCTCGATGACTTCCGCAAGCGCTCCGAGCGCGCCCTGCTGGGCTTTGACTTCCCTCTGGGCTTCCCGCGGGGCTTCGCGGCCGCCCTGAACCTTCCGGGCGAGGCGCCCTGGCGCGCGGCCTGGGACCAGCTCGACCGGATGGTCAAGGACAAGCCGGACAACACCAACAACCGCTTCGGCGTGGGCTCGGAGATCAACCGGCGCATGACCGGCGGCCCCTTTCCCTTCTGGGGCTGCCCGCCCAAGGACGCCCTGACCACCCTCCAGCCCAAGCGCACCCGGGAGCATGGTCCGGGCGACCTGCCCGAGTTCCGCCACGCCGACGCGGCGGCCAAGGCGGCCTCGATCTGGAAGCTCTACTACAACGGCTCGGTGGGCGGTCAGGCCCTGCTGGGCATTCCCTTCGTGCGCCGGCTACAGGCCGCCCGGGGTGCAGGTTTCCGCATCTGGCCCTTCGAGACCGGCTTCCGCCCCCTCGCCGAGGCCGACCTGGCGGGCATCGAGGTGGTGGCCGCCGAGGTCTATCCCTCCCTCTACAAGGCCCAGCCCGGACCTGGCGAGGTCAAGGACCTGGCCCAGGTCCGCGCGACCGCCGAGCACTTCGCCCGCCTGGACGAGGCCGGAAAGCTGGGCGCCGTCTTTGGCCCCGGCAAGGCCCTCAGCCCCGAGATCGCGGCCGACGCGGAACGCGAGGAAGGCTGGATCCTGGGGGTCGAGGGCTAGGCGTCAGCATCCCCTGAACCGGTCGCGGCCAAGCCGACCAGGGGGTAAGCCGTGAGGCCGTTGACCCCCTCAGGCAGCTTCGCGGACAGCTCTCCCTTGGGGGAGCAATTGAACGCTCCAATTCCTCCACCTTCCAGGGGGAGGTGGACCGCGCAGCGGGCCGGAGCAACCATGTTTCATACGGGCATGGCTTTGACCCAGGGCTGGCCTCTCTGGAGGACGAGGTTGGCGGCTTCGATGAGCTTGCGCATGACGGCGACGGTGACGACCTTGGGTGGTTTGCCCCTGGCCCTGAGGGTCTCGCCGAAGGCCCTCAGGCCGGGGTCGAAGCGCTTGGCGACGACGGCGGCCAGGTAGAGCATCCGCCGGGGCCGGGCGCGTCCGCCGCTGATGAAGCGCAGGCCCTTCCATTGGCCGCTGTCGCGGTCGAAGGGGGCGACGCCGATCAGGGAGGCGGCCTGACCGCGCCGCATCCCGCCCAGTTCCGGCATGCGGATCAGCAGGGTGGCGGCGACGATGGGGCCGACGCCCGGCAGGGAGACCAGCAGGCGGTATCGGGCCAGCAGGTCCGGATGGGCCTTGATCGCCGTCAGGATCTGGCTCGCCAGACGCCGCTTCAGGGCCTCCAGGGCGCGGACCTGGGTCCTGAGGGCGGAGCCGATATCCTTGAGCGTCACATGCTCCAGGAAGGTCTTCAGCTCCACCAGCTGGTCGGTGATCTGCTCGTAGGCCGTCATGCGTTCGGCCAGTTCCGCCAGCCTCGGGTCCTGGGCCAAGCGCACCGCCTCCACCTGCGCCGTCGCCGCCGCGATCAGCCGGGCGTCCAGCCTGTCGTTCTTGGCCCGCCGCCGCTTCAGCTGGGCGAAGCGGCGCACCTCGAGGGGCTGGTGAACCACCACCTCGAACCCCGCCGCCTCCAACGCCAGACGCACAGCCCGCTCGTAGCCGCCCGTCGCCTCCAGACCCACGCGCCCCACCCCGCGCGCCTTCAGCCAGTCCGCCAGCTCATCATGTCCCGCCGCCGTGTTGGACACCCGCGTCAGATCCTCAAGTCCATGGACCGCCACGTCCAGGTGAGACTTGCCGACATCGACGCCGGCGATCTTCCTGCTAAACTCCATCTGTTCCATTGACCCATCCTTGTGGCTTCGGACCCAAGCGTCCCTGCAACCATCCGGGTCATGAAACGTCGGTGGCGACCCTGCTCCGGCCCAGCCCAAAAGGCTCGGGGGATCTCGGCCCCTCCACCGACTGTCCGCCTGGCGTTGGAGCGCCAGGCGGACGTCCCGGAAGACAGACCCAATATAGCGCTTCTGAAACAAACAAGGGGGTCAACGGAATCGCCGTAGCTTTCCTCGACGTGCTTCGCGCGGAGCTCTCTCTTGGAGCGCGCAATTGAGGGGCTCTGTGGAGGCCGCCTCAGCCTTTAGCCGAACTTGGCCAGGAAGCTCGTCGGCGTCAGGCGGACATGGGCGTCGAG
>NZ_JADBZL010000076.1:0-2737 GCF_020402505.1 Phenylobacterium sp.
CGGATTCCCGCCAGGGGGCCCGTCGCCGTCGTCGCAAGTTCCCGAGTTTCCGCCACGTCGTGTCTCCCCTTGGCCGTTTCCGTCGTTATGATCTCCCCAGCCGATGGCGCAAGCCGGGAGGAGGCCGCCGCATGGACTTTCAGCTTTCCGAAGAGCACCGGATGCTCAAGGACCTCGCCGAGCGCTTCGTGCGCGAGGAGCTCATCCCCCTCGAGGGCGCGGTGCTGGCGCGGGACGCCGCCGGTCAGGGGATCTGGCTCTCGCCGGAAGAGCGGGCCCGGATTGACGAGGTCTCGCAGAAGCTGGGCCTGTGGGGCCTGGACGCCCCCGAGGACGTCGGCGGCTTCGACCTGCCCCAGGTGGCCCTGATCGGCGTCAACGAGGCCATGGGTTCGACCATCACCCCCTACACCCTGCCGCCCGACTCCCCGAACCTGCGCATGCTCATGGCCACGGTGAACGAGCGACAGCGCGAGGCCTATCTGGCCCCCTATGCGGCGGGCAAGACCATCAGCGCCATCGGCATTTCCGAGCCGGGCGCCGGCGCCGACCCGGCGGGCATGATCACCCGGGCGGTGCGCGACGGCGACGACTGGATTCTCAACGGCCGGAAGATCTGGACCAGCCGGGCCGAGCAGGCCGACTTCACCATCGTCATGGCTGTCACCGACAAGGAGAAGGGCTCCCGCGGCGGCATGAGCGCCTTCCTGGTCGACCGCGACACGCCCGGCTTCAACATCCTGCGCCGCATCCCCATGCTGGCCGGCGCCTTCACCTATGAGATCGCCCTCGACGACGTCCGCGTGCCGGGCTGGAAGCTGCTGGGCGTCGAGGGCCAGGGCTTCGCCCCCATGCAGGTGCGCCTGGGCACCCGCCGGATCGAGATGGCCGCCTGGTGCATCGGCCTCGCCCAGCGGGCCCTCGACATGATGATCGAGTACGCCCCTCAGCGCGTGACCTTCGGCCAGCCCCTGTCCCAGCGCCAGGCCGTGCAGTGGTGGGCCGCCGACGCCGCCACCAGGATCCACGCCGCCCGGCTTATGACCTATCACTGCGCCTGGAAGCTGGACCAGGGCCAGGACGTGAAGAACGAGATCTCGATGATCAAGGTCTTCGCCACCGAAATGGCCTGGGAGGTCCTGGACAATGTCATGCAGTGCTTCGGCGCCATGGGCATGACCAAGGAACTGCCCCTGCACCTGATGGCGGCCAGCATCCGCAACATGCGAATCTACGACGGGCCCTCTGAAGTCCACCGCATGGTGGTCGCCCGCAACCTCCTGGGAGTGAAGAGATGACCACGACGACCGAGCGCCCCGAGATCACCGTCGAGAGGACCGGCCACATCGCCGTGGTCACCCTCGACCGGCCGCCCAACAACCACGTCTCCGTGCCGCTGATGCGCGACCTGGCCGACCTCCTCAAGAAGATCGACGCCGACGACCAGGTCCGGGCCGTCGTCCTCGCCTCGGCCGGCAAGGCCTTCTGCGCCGGAGCCGACCTCGCCGCCCCGGACGGTATCGGCGGTTCGGGCATGAACGGCATCAATGACCTCTACACCCAGGCCGTGCGCCTGTTCTCGGTGGAAACCCCCATCATCGCCGCCGTCCAGGGCGCCGCCGTGGGCGCGGGCCTGGGCCTGGCCCTCGTCGCAGACTTCCGCATCGCCTCGCCCGAGGCCCGGTTCACGGCGAACTTCGTCAAGCTGGGCTTCCATCCCGGCTTCGGCCTGACCCACACCCTGCCCCGGGTGATCGGCGAGCAGAGGGCCAGCCTCATGTTCCTCACCGGCCGCCGGGTGAAGCCCGAGGAGGCCCTGGCCTGGGGCCTGGTGGACGAGGTGGTCCCGCAGCCCGAACTGCTCGAGGCCGCCAAGGCCCTCGCCGCCGAGATCGCCGAGAACGCCCCCCTGGCTGTGGTCGCCACCCGCAAGACCCTGCGCGCCGGCCTCGCCGCCGCCGTCCGGGCGCAGACCGACCACGAGCACGGCCAGCAGACCATCCTGCGCGCCACCGAAGACTTCGCCGAGGGCGTCCGCGCCGTGGCCGAACGCCGCCCGGGCAACTTCAAGGGACGATAACGCCCAATTCCTCCCCCTTTTCAGGCCGAGGAGGTCTGCGGAGCCGCCGTTGCACCCCCTCACCCCGCTGCGCGGGGAGCTCCCCCTGATGGGGAGCAATTAAGACGTTGAAATTCCTCCACCTTCCAGGGGGAGGTGGGCCGCGAAGCGGACCGGAGGGGGTCTTCTGAGGGGCCGCTCGGGCCCCCGGGGTCACCTCAGCCCCGCCGCCGGGCGCTTCAGGGCCCGCGCCGCGCCGACCAGGGCGGCGTAAGGATGCTGGATGAGGGTGGTCGGGATCTGCGCCATGAAGCCGCTCATCCGACCCTTGGCCTCGAAGCGGCGGCGGAACTCGCCTGTTTCCAGCCGGTCGGCCATGCGCGGCGCGAGGCCCCCTGAAATGAAGACCCCGCCACGGGCGCCGTAGGTCAGGGCAAGGTCGCCGGCCACCGAGCCCAGGATGGCGCAGAAGCGGTCGAGGGTCTCTCTGGCGAGGGCGTCGCCGCCCTCGGCGGCGGCGGTGACCGCGGTCTCGTCCGCCAGGGTCGCCGGGGCCCCCTGGATCTCCGCCAGGGCCTGGTAGAGATTGAACAGGCCCGGCCCCGAAAGGATGCGCTCGATGGAGGTGCGCCCGAACCGGCCGGTCAGGATGCGCAGGACCTCGATCTCCGTCTCGTC
>NZ_JADBZL010000077.1:0-50731 GCF_020402505.1 Phenylobacterium sp.
GCCCTCAACATCGCCAGGCATCACCCCGCAAAGGGCTCAATGAAGAAGAAGCTCAAGCGCGCCGGATGGGACGACGCCTTCCTGCTCTCCATGCTCGGCCATATGCGATAGCCCTGCCCTCAAGAGGGGGAGGAATTAGGGGGTCAATTGCTCCCCTGCGGGGGAGCTCCGGGCGAAGCCCGGTGAGGGGGCTTGCTGAGGGCTGCGCGCGTCACCTCGCCTCTGGGAGAGGAATTGGAGGGATGATGGCTAGGGGCTGCCGATCAGTTCCAGCCATTCCGCTTCGGTCAGGACCTGGATCCCAAGGGCCTCGGCGATCTTGAGCTTGGAGCCGGCGCCCGGACCGGCGACCACGATGTCGGTCTTCTTCGAGACCGAGCCCGCCACCTTGGCGCCCAGGGATTCCGCCCTCGCCTTAGCCTCGTCCCGGGTCATCTGCTCCAGGGCGCCGGTGAAGACCACCGTCTTGCCGGCGACGGCGGTGTCCTGGCGGGGCTTCTCGGCGTCGCGGATGCTCAGTTCGGCGACCAGCTCGGCGACGATCCGGCGGTTGTGGGCCTCGCCGAAATAGGCGGCGGCGGCCTCGATCACTGCGCCGCCCACCTGGTCCAGGGCGTCCAGCTCCTCCATGGCGTCGGGGTCGCGGGCAGCGACGCGGTCCATGGCGGCGAGGAAGGCCTCCGCAGAGCCGTAGCCCCGCGCCAGGACCATGGCGGTCGTCTCGCCGATGTGCCGGATGCCGAGGCCGAAGATGAAGCGGTCGAGGGGGATGGTCCGGCGGGCCTCGATGCCGGCGACCAGGTTGGCGACGCTGGTCTCGCCGTAGCCGTCCATGGTCCGCAGCTCGTCCAGCCGGGCGGCGTCCCGGGCCAGGCGGAAGATGTCGGCGGGTTCGCGCACCCAGCCCCGGTCGAAGAAGGCGGCCAGCTGCTTCTCGCCCAGGCCCTCGATGTCGTAGGCGCGGCGGGAGACGAAATGGCGCAGGTGCTCGATGCGCTGAAAGGGACAGGCGAACTCGCCCGAGCAGCGGCGCACCACGGTCTCGGCGCCCGAGGCGGTGGTCTCGCGCACCAGGGGGGTGGCCAGGGGGCAGGGGCAGACGGTGGGAAAGGCGAAGGGCGGCGGCGGCGGGTCCGGCCGCTCGGAGGCCACCACGCCCACGACCTGGGGAATGACATCCCCGGCCCTCTGCAGAATGACGGTGTCGCCCACACGGATGTCCTTGCGGGCGATCTCGTCGGCATTGTGCAGGGTGGCGTTCTCCACGACCACGCCGCCCACGGTGACGGGGGCCAGGCGCGCCACGGGCGTCACCGCCCCGGTGCGCCCGACCTGAAGGTCGATGGCCATCAGCACGGTGCGGGCCTGTTCGGCGGGGAACTTCCGGGCGATGGCCCAGCGGGGCGTACGGGTGACGAAGCCCAGCCTCTGCTGCCAGTCCAGCCGGTCAACCTTGTAGACCACCCCGTCAATGTCGAAACCCAGATGCGGCCGGGCCGCCTCCATCTCGCGGTAGGCCTCGAGCAGGCCTTCGGGGCCCTCGACCCGCCGCGACTGCGGTGTTGTGGCGAAACCCCAGGCCTTCAGCCGACCCAGGGCCTCCCACTGGGCCTGGGCGAAGGGGGCGCTGACCTCGCCCCAGGCATAGGCGAAGAAGCCCAGGGGCCGGGTGGCGGTGATGCGCGGATCGATCTGACGCAGGGAGCCGGCGGCGGCGTTGCGGGGGTTGGCGTAGGTCCTCTGGCCGGCGGCCTCGGCCTGGGCGTTCAGCTCGGCGAAGGCGGCGTGGGAGAGATAGACCTCGCCGCGCACCTCCACCACCTCGGGCCAGCCCGAACCGGCCAGGCGGCGGGGGATGTCGCCAATGGTCAGGAGGTTGGCGGTGACGTCCTCGCCCACCCGGCCGTCGCCCCGGGTCGCGCCGCGCACCAGGACCCCGCCCTCGTAACGCAGGGAGGCCGAGAGGCCGTCGATCTTGGGCTCGGCCGTGTAGGCTATGGCGGCCTCATCGAGCCGCAGAAAGCGTCGGATCCGGGCGTCGAACTCCTCGGCCTCGGCGTCGGAGAAGGCGTTGTCCAGGGACAGCATGGGGACCCCATGCTCCACCGGCGAGAACTGCTCGGAACGCGAGGCGCCGACCCGCATGGAGGGCGAGTTCTCGCGCACCAGATGGGGGAAACGCGCCTCGATCTCGGCATTGCGCCGGCGCAGGGCGTCGTAGTCGGCGTCGGAAACGACCGGCGCGTCGGCCTGGTGATAGGCCAGGTCGTGGGCGGCGATCTCGTCCGCCAGCCGGGTCAGCTCCTCGGCGGCCTCAGCCTCCGTCAGGTCAGGGATGGCGATCTCAGGCATGCATCAGGGCCCGGGCGGCGGCGCGGGCCTCGTCGGTGACCTCGGCGCCGGCCAGCATGCGGGCGATCTCCTCTTCGCGGGCGGCGGGGTCCAGGGGTTCCACACGCGTGCGCAGGTCCTCCGCCTCGCCCGCCTTGGCGATCCGCCAGTGCGCGGTGGCCCGGGCGGCGACCTGGGGCGAGTGGGTGACCACCAGGACCTGTCCCTCGGTCGCGAGGCGACGCAGGCGCAGGCCCACGGCGTCGGCCACGGCCCCGCCGACGCCCTGGTCGACCTCGTCGAAAATCATCAGGGGCGGTTCCCCGCCCCGCCCGGCCAGGGAGGCCTTCAGGGCCAGGGCGAAACGGGCCAGCTCGCCCCCTGAGGCCACCGTGGTCAGGTCGCCGAAGGGCGCCCCCGGATTGGTCGCGACCTGGAAGACGACGCGGTCGCAGCCGCCGGGCCCGGCGCGATCCGGGGCCAGGGGCTCCAGGGCGACCCGGAACCGGGCGCGCTCCAGCTTGAGGGGCGGCAGTTCCGCCTCCACCGCCCGGGACAGGGCCTCCGCAGCGGCGGTCCTGGCGGTGGTGAGGGCGGCGGCGGCCTCGATGTAGCGGGTCTGCGCTTCCGCAGCGGCGCGGCGGGCGGCGACCAGCTCGGCTTCGCCGGACTCCAGCCGGGCCAGGCGGTCGGCCAGGGCCTGACGGCGCACCGGCAGCTCCTCCACCGCGCACCCCAGCTTCCGCGCCGCCGCCCGCAGGGCGAAGAGGCGCTCTTCGGCCTTCTCCAGGTCGTCGGGGCGGAAGTCGAAGGCGGACGCCGCCGCCTCGACCGCGGCCTCGGCCTCCTGAAGCCCGCTGAACACGGCGTCCAGGGCCGCCTCCGCCTCCGCCAGGCGGCGGACGGCCGGGCCCTCGGCCCCGGCGCCGGCCTGCAGGGCGCGGCTGCGGGCCAGGCCCAGGGCGCGGATGGCGGCGGCAAGGCGCGGGGGCAGGCCCTCCAGGGCCTCGCCGGCCTGATTGATATCGGCCAGGGCCTTCTCGGCGGCGCCGAGGACGGCCCGGGTCTCGGCAAGAGCGGCTTCCTCGCCGGACTCCGGCGCCAGCCGGTCCAGTTCGGCAAGCATCAGGCCCGCCTCCTCGGCTTCCGAGGCGACGGAGGCCGCGTCCCGGCTGAGGGTTTCCAGGGCGGCCTCGGCCTCCCGCCAGGCCCTCCAGGCCTCCCCGGTGGCGCGCAGAAGCGCCCCGTGGCCGCCGTAAGCGTCAAGCAGGTCCCGGTGGGTGCGGGCGTCCAGGAGGCCGACCGTCTCGTGCTGGCCGTGCACCTCGACCAGAAGGGCGCCGATCTCGCGCAAGGCGCCGACGCTGGCGGGCTGGTCGTTGACGAAGGCGCGGCTGCGGCCGTCCGCCGACAGGACGCGCCGCAGGATGAGGTCCTCACCCGGGACGGCGGAAAGCCCCCTCGCCTCCAGGAGACTCCAGACCGCATGACCAGGAGGCGGGGAGAAGGCCGCCGCCGCGCTGGCCTGGGCGGCGCCCCGGCGCACGAGGCCCGCTTCGGCGCGGACACCCGCCGCAAGACCCAAAGCGTCAAGCAGGATGGATTTGCCGGCCCCCGTCTCTCCCGTCAGCACGGTGAGCCCCGGCCCGACGGCGAGGTCGAGGCTTTCGATCAGCACCACGTCGCGAATCCAGAGGCCGGTCAGCATGGGTGCAGGTTCGCCGCGAATCGGCCGGACCGGAAGTCCGCCCGGGACCTGTTCAACCGGCGTCCGGACTGCGGCCCTGGTCCGCAGACTGCGGCGGCAGGGTCTTGGCGGGATCCCTGATGAACGGCAGGGGCAGCCGCCGCTTGGCCTTGCCATCCGGCGTGACGGCGGGTCGAAGGTCCTTCGAGGTCAGCAGGGCGTAAGCCTCCCGGTACCAATAGTCGCCAGGATAGTTGAAGCCCAACACGGCGCCGTTACGCCGCGCCTCCTCCGCCAGACCCAGGGTCAGGTTCGCCTCCACAAGGCGATAGAGGGCCTCGGGAGCGTGGGTGGTGGTCTGGTAACGCTGGATCACGGTCTGGAACCGGCCAATCGCCGCCAGGGTGTCGCCCTGCCGAAGGTAGTAGCGCCCGACCGACATCTCCTTGCCGGCCAGCTGGTCGTTGACCATGTCGATCTTCAGGCGCGCGTCCGCGGCGTATTCCGTCTTGGGGAAGCGCTGGACCACGTCCCGGAGGGCGGCGAGGGCCTGACCGGTCGAGGCCTGGTCCCGGCCCACGTCCACGATCTGGTCGAAGTAGCAGATCGCCTTCAGGTAGTGGGCGTAGGCCGCCGAAGGGTTGCCGGGATAGAGGGAGATGAACCGGTCGGCATCTCCGATCGCCTCGGCATACTTGCCGGACTGGTAGTTGGCGTAGGCGGTCATGAGAATGGCCCGGCGGGACCACTCCGAGTAGGGATGCTGTCGCTCAACCTCGGCGAAGTAGTCGACCGCCTGGCTCCATTGACGGGCGTCCAGACGGGAGGCGCCGGTGGCGAAGAGCAGCTCCACCGGGCGCTCCTCATAAACCAGGCGCGGTTTCCGGGTCTGATTGGCGCAACCGGACAGGAGGAGCGCGACCGCAAGGCCGGCGACGGCCGGGGCGATCCAGGATCTGCGAAGCACGGACACCATCACCTCAAAGGACATGAGCGCGCCCCCGCGCCTGACCGACCAGGGTTCTACACGAGGCCGCCGTCCGCGCCAACGCTCGGCGCGCAGTCTGCGGATCAGACCGCTTCGGCCATCTCTGCGGCCAGGGTCCGGACGCGCCAGGCGTGCGGAGTGGCGAGGAGGGCGCGGACCAAGGCGTTGTTCAGGGCATGACCGGCGAGGACGCCCTCGAACCGCCCGATCACCGGCGCGCCGAGAACATAGAGGTCGCCGATGGCGTCCAGCGCCTTGTGGCGGACGAACTCGTCGGGACGACGCAGGCCCTCGGGGTTCATGATTTCGTCACCGTCGATGACCACGGCGTTGTCCATGGAGCCGCCCCGGGCCAGGCCCATGGCGCGCAGGGCTTCGACCTCATGAAGGAAGCCGAAGGTGCGGCAGTCGGCGAGTTCCCGACGGAAGGCTCCTGCGCCCATCTTCAGGTCTACCGCCTGGCGACCGATGGCCGCAGAGGCGAAGGCGATCTCGAAGGCGACCTCGAAGCCGTCCGACGGACGCAGGGTGGCGCGCTTGTCACCCTCGATGACCTCGACGACGTCAACAATCTCGATGAACCGCCGAGGGGCGCCCTGGGGCTGAAGGCCGGCGCGGTCCAGGCCGCGAATAAAATCGATGGAGGAGCCGTCCATGATCGGCATCTCCGGTCCGTCGATCTCGACGAGGGCGTTGTCGACGCCGGTCATGACCAGGGCGGCCATGAGGTGTTCGATGGTGGAGACGGTCACGCCGGCGGCATTAGTGATCACCGTACCCAGCTGGGTCCTGCACACGGCCTCGCCGCTGACGGCGATCCGGTTGTCCCGGTCCCGGACGTCCGTCCGGATGAAGACCACGCCCGTATCCGCCGGCGCGGGAAGGAGGGTGACCCTGGCCTGTTCGCCGGTATGGACGCCGATCCCCGCAAAGCGGACGGGGCTGCGAACGGTGTGTTGAAACGCAAATTCGGCCAAGACGCGAGCCTCCAGGTCACTCGGGACGGATACACATGCCGTCAGAGGGCAGATAAGGGGCTTGCTGCGGCGCCGCAAAACACGTTGCGTTTCGTAATGTTTCTCCGGTTAACCCCCGTGAATCCTTCGGGATTTCAGGGCATGGAAAGGGCCCGCCGGCAAGACCGGCGGGCCCATGTCATCCCGGGAAATCGGGAGAGGCCTAGTTGGCCAGCCGGCGCAGAAAGGCCGGGATGTCGAGATTTTCGCCTTCGGGCGCCGGCGCCTCGCCCGGCGACTCCACAGGCAAGGCCCCTCCGGCTCGGGGCGAGGCCACGGCGGGTGGCGGATCGATCCTGGCCGGACGCTTCTGACCCCAGAGCCGGAAACCTGTCGGCCGGGGCGGGGGCGCCGTAGAGGCGATGGGGTTGGGGAAGATCCCGTCAAAGTCATCATCGTCAGCCACACTGGGATCGACGATCTTCTTGAGGGTCGGTTCGATCGGGCGGATGGCGGGAGCGGGATCGGCCACAGCCTCCACCGCGGCCGCCGCCTCAGTTGAGGCGGAGAGAAGGTCGCCCTGCTCAGGGGCCAGGAAATCCGGGGCCACCGAGGCCCGGTCGTCAAACAGGGGCGGATCGGCGACAGGAGCCGCTGGCGGCGTATAGGCCGCCTGGGCAGGCTCCGGCTCTGCGGGGGCAGGTTCCGCCGCGCGTGCGAACTGCGGGGACATTGAAGCGTCTACGTTTTCCGAGAAACGGATCGGAGGCGGCTGTACAGTGGTGCGCGCGGCCCGCGGCTCGATCACGGACATCGACGCCCCGTCCATGCCGGTGGCCACCACGGAGACCCGGATGCGCCCTTCCAGGCTCGGGTCAAAGGCGGCGCCGAAGATGATGTTGCCCTCGGGATCCACCTGCTCGGAGATGGCGTTGGCCGCCTCGTCGACCTCCAGCAGGGTCATGTCGAGGCCGCCGGTGACGTTGACCAGGACGGCCTTGGCGCCGCGCAGGGACACTTCGTCGAGAAGCGGATTCTGGATGGCGTTGTTGGCGGCCATAAGGGCGCGGTCTTCACCCTCCGCCTCGCCGGTGCCCATCATCGCCTTGCCCATCTCGGTCATGACCGTCCGGACGTCGGCGAAGTCGAGGTTGATCAGGCCGGGCAGGACCATCAGGTCGGTGATGGACCGGACGCCGGAGTGCAGCACCTGGTCCGCCATGCCGAAGGCCTCGGCGAAAGTCGTTCGCTCGTTGGCGACCCGGAAGAGGTTCTGGTTCGGGATGACGATCAGGGTGTCGACATAGCGCTGCAGCTCGGAAATGCCGCTGTCCGCCAGACGCATCCGGTGCCGGCCCTCGAAGTGGAAGGGCTTGGTCACCACGCCCACCGTCAGGATGCCGCGCTCGCGGGCAGCCTTGGCGATGATCGGCGCGGCGCCGGTGCCGGTGCCCCCGCCCATGCCGGCGGTGATGAAGACCATGTGGGCGCCGTCGAGGTGTTCGCCGATCTCGGGGATGGATTCCTCGGCGGCGCTCATGCCGACCTCGGGGTGGGCGCCGGCGCCAAGGCCCTGGGTGACGGTCACTCCGAGCTGGATGCGGCGATCCGTCTTGGCGAAGGCCAGTTGCTGGGCGTCCGTGTTGGCGACCACGAACTCGACACCCTCAAGGCCGGCGTCGATCATGTTGTTGACCGCGTTCCCGCCGGCGCCACCCACGCCAAAGACGACGATGCGCGGCTTGAGTTCGGTTGCGCGCGGCGCGGAAAGTGCAATTGCCATGAGACCCCTCGCGTGCTCCGTCAGGTTGACCGCCCTCACGCTGGAAAACCCAGACGAACCGGTCCGACGACAGGGTTAATGGTGGCCCTGACGCCCTTAATTCGGGGTTAATTGCTTAGCCCGAGTCGGAGGCTCGTCGAGGCTCGGACGTGCTTTCCTGTGCACAAAATCGACGGTTTGACGACGCACGGGGGGGGAGTCGGAGGCTCAGAGATTGTCGCGAAGCCAGACCGCCGCGCGGATCACGGGATTCGTCCGGGCGTCCATGGGCTCCCGGCGAACGCCGAAATTGACCAGGGCCCGGGCCGGAACCGCCTCCCGGGGACCGAAGGCGGCCCGCTGCAGAACCCCGGCGGCGGCGCAGAAGGCCGGTCCGGAAGCGGCGTCCGCCAGGTGCGGGACCCGGCGTGGGCGACCCAGGCGGACAGGCCGGTCGAAGACCCGCAGGGCGACTTCCCGGACCCCGGCCAGCTGGCTGGCGCCGCCGGTCAGGATCAGGCCGGCGCCCGGTTCGACAGGAACGCCGGAGGCCTTCAGCCGGTCGCGGAGCAGCTCCAGGGTCTCCTCGACGCGGGGGGCGATGATGCCCTTCAGAAGGGATCGGGGCGCGATGACCGGCCCGGCGCCGGGATCGTCCCCGCGGGGCGGCGCCTCGATCATCTCCTTGTCCTCGTTGGCCGAGGCGATGGCAGAGCCGTGAAGGCTCTTGATGCGCTCGGCGCCGGCCCAGGAGGTGGAAAGGCCCCGGGCGATGTCGGAGGTCACGTGCTGCCCGCCCACCGGGACAGTCTCCACGTGTACGAGGCTGCCGCCCGCAAAGACGGCGGCGCAGGTGGACCCGCCGCCCATGTCGATGCAGACCGCGCCCAGATCCATCTCGTCTTCCTCAAGGGCGGCGAGGGCTGAGACGAAGGGCGCTGCGGCGACGCCCTCGAAAGTCAGGTGGGCCCGCTCGACGCAGGTCGCCAGCACCCGGTAGGCGGCCTCGGCGATGGTCACCACCAGGAGCTCCACCCCGAGGGCGCGGCCGAACATCTGGCGCGGATCGCGGATGCCCGCCTGGGCGTCGACAGACCAGGACACGGGCAGAATGTGGATGGCCTTGCGGTCCTGCAGCTTGAGCTGGGCCATGGCCGAACGGATCGCCCGGGCGAGGTCCTCGTCTGAAATCGGCCGGGCGCCGAGGGAGACCCGGCCGGCCACGCGCCGACCCGCCAGCTGTCCACCCGCAGTGGTGACGGTCACCCCCTGCACCCGGACCTCGGCCATGCTCTCGGCGCGCTCCACCGCCTGGGCCACCGCCTCGGAGGCCTCGTCGATATTGATGATGGCGCCGTTGCGGACGCCCCGGGACTGGACATGGGCCACTCCGGAAGCGGTGAGGGTTCGGTCCACCCGTCTCACGCCGTCCGGTTTCATGATGAAGCAGGCGACCTTGCTGGCGCCCAGGTCGACTGCGGCGGTCACCTGGGGCCGGCCCAGCGCCACCTTCAATCCGTCCCGGGACTCCCGACTCGCTTCAAGCATGGTCACCTGGCGCCCTCCATCATCCCCTTGCCGCCGCCTCCGGAGCCTCGGGCTCCGCAGCCGGGTGTGTGACTCCCGACCGCGGCCGCACCGCCACCACCTCCGGAACCCGAAGGTCCAGACGGTCGAAACCTATCCTCATCAGACCGGAGGCGCGGTCGAGTTCATCCAGCCGGCGCAGGGCGGCGGCCTCGCCTTCGGCGGGAAGTTGAATGACGCCGCCGGACCTGAGCCTGAGGTCCCAGCGGCGCTGGTCCACGCGGACCAAGGCCTCGACCTGGGACATGACCGCCGGACGGCGGCTCAGTTCGAGCAGGAGATCCGCTGCGCCCACATTGGCGCCGGGGCCCACCACCAGAGGGAGCCCGGAAAAGCTGGCCGGGTCAGCCTCAGGGATGGGGGCGCCGCGGACATCGATGACCTGCCGGCGGCCATCCACCTGCCAGACGGCGAGCTGACGCCGCTCCACCACCTGGATCAACAGGGTGTCCGGCAACAGCCGCACCACCCGCACGTCGTCCACCCAGCCGACCGACTCGATACGCCGGCGGACATCGTTCAGGTCCAGGCCCGCCAACGGCTGGTCCTTGTAGAGGCCGGCGGCCCTGAGGATGTCGGCGGTGGCCAGGGGCGAGGCGCCCTTCACCCTGACAGCCGCGAGGCGGAAGCCGGCGGCGGCGAGGCGGGAATTGACGTCGGCGCTGATTGTGGCGGCCAGACGGGCGCCCCGCTCGCCTGTCGCGAGGATGACCACGAGGGCCACCAGGAGCACGCCGAGCGCCGCCAGGAGGATGGCCGGGGCGGAAAGCCCGCCTTCCGGCGCAGCCGCCCGGCCCCGGGCTGCGGCCTGCGCCGCGCCCCGTCCGGTCGGCCTAGCCGACGATCCTCCCCGCATGGCCGCGGGCATGGGCGTCCTCCGTCATCCAGAGCACCAGTTGGTCGAACGTCACACCCATCGCGGCGGCCTGCTCGGGGACGAGTGAGGTCGGCGTCATACCGGGCTGCGTGTTCACCTCAAGGAGAACCAGAATGTCGTTAACGTCGTCATAACGAAGATCGGAACGGGTCACGCCCGCACACCCCAGGGCGGCGTGCGCCGCCTCGGCCATCCGCAAGGCGCGCTCGGTCGCCTGAGCGGGAATCCGGGCCGGCAGAATATGAAGCGATCCGCCCTCCGCGTACTTCGCCGCGTAGTCGTAGAACCCGGTCGCCGGGACGATCTCGGTGACCATCATGGCGCAGCCGTCCATCACCCCGACAGCGAGCTCCAGGCCGGGGATGTAGGGTTCGACCAGGACCTGGTCGCCCAGCGACCACGCCTCGGAGGCAATCGCTTCAGGCGGCGAATTGGCGCCGGCCTCGACGATGAAGACGCCGACCGAGGAGCCCTCGGCGTTGGGCTTGATCACGTAGGGCGGCGGCAGGACATGACCCGCGGCGGCTTCATGGCGGTCATACAGCCCGCCTCCGGGCACGGTGACGCCGGCCGCCGCCAGCACAGCCTTGGCCCGGGTCTTGTCCATGGCGAGTGCCGAGGCCAGGACGCCGGAATGGGTGTAGGGCAGGCCCAGGGTCTCCAGCACGCCCTGGACGCAGCCGTCCTCGCCCCAGACGCCATGCAGGGCATTGAAGCAGACGTCGGGCTTCAGCCGGGAGAGAACCTGCGCCAGGTCGCGGCCGGCGTCGACGCGGCTGACCTGCGCGCCCAGCCGCTCCAGGGCGTCAGCACAGGCGGCGCCGGAGACCAGGCTCACCTCCCGTTCCGTCGACAGGCCGCCCAGCAGGACGGCGACATGGCGCCCGGCCAGGGGGCGGATGTCAGGGTCCGACATGCGTGAATTCCTTCCGAACGACGGGGCCCGAGCGACCGATCCGGCGGATCTCCCAGTCGAGGCGAATTCCTGTCCGGGCCTCGACCTCCGCCCTCACCTTCTCGCCCAACCCCTCCAGGTCCGCCGCCGTCGCCTCGCCCGTATTGATCAGGAAGTTGGCGTGCTGGGGCGAGAACATGGCCCCGCCGAAAGCCCGCCCGCGCCAGCCGGCCTCGTCCACGAGTCGCCAGGCGGAGTGACCCTCGGGGTTCTTGAAGGTGGAGCCGCCGGTCTTCTCGCGGATCGGCTGGCTGGCCTCGCGCCGGGCGGTGATCTCATCCATCCGGGCGGTGATGGCCGCCGGGTCGTCGGGCCGACCCTCGAACAGGCCCGCCGTGAAGATCAGGTCGCCGTCGGCGGCCCGGGCGCAGCGGCGGTAGCTGAAGCCCATCTCAGACGCCGGGATGGTGAGGATCCGTCCGTCGCGGCAGACCGCCCGGGCCTCGACCAGAACATCCGCCGTCTCCGCGCCGTAGCAGCCGGCGTTCATGACCAGAGCCCCGCCCACCGAGCCCGGTACGCCCCGGTAGAACTCTAGGCCCGCCAGCCCCGTAGCGGCGGCCTCCCGGGCCAGCTGAGCGTCGAGGGCGCCGGCGCCGGCCAGGATGCGCCGCTCCCCGACCCTTTCGATCCGGGCGAAGGGGCGGCCGGCCAGGCGGATCACCACCCCTTCCACCCCGCCGTCGCGGACGAGGGTGTTGGACCCCACGCCCAGGGGCGTGACGGGCACTGCCGGGTCGAGGGCCGCCAGAAATCCGGCGAGGTCCGCCTCGTCCGCCGGCAGAAAGAGAACGTCCGCGGGGCCGCCCACCCGTAGCCAGGTGAAGGGCGCCAGGGGCTCGTCCTGAAGCAGACGTCCGCGCACGGCGGGAAGGCGCTCCCGCCAGTTCACCTGGAGAGCGCCTCAAGCTGGCCCGGCAGGGCATGGGCCCACGCGGTGATGTCCCCGGCGCCCAGGCAGACCACCAGGTCGCCGGGCGTGGTCTCCGCCTTCACCAGCGCGGCCAGGGCGTCCGGACCGGACAGGGGCAGGACCCGCCGGTGCCCGTGCCGCTTCAGGCCCTCCACGAGGTCGTCCCGGCTTGCGCCCGGCAGGGGCGCCTCGCCGGCGGCGTAGACGTCCGAGACGATCACCGTGTCCGCGTCGTTGAAGCAGGAGCAGAAGTCCTGGAAGAGATCCCTCAGCCGCGAATAGCGGTGCGGCTGGACCACCGCCACGACCCGGCCTGGGGTGACGGCCCGGGCCGCCTTCAGGACGGCGGCGATCTCCACGGGATGATGCCCGTAGTCGTCGATGATGCGAACGCCGCCGGCAACGCCCGTGGTGGTGAACCGCCGGCGGACGCCGCCAAAGCCGGCGAGACCCTTGCGCACCTCGGCCTCGCCCACCCCCAGCTCCCGCGCCACGGCGATGGCCGCCAGGGCGTTGAGGACATTGTGGTGACCCGCCATCGGCAGGTGCAGGCCCTCCCAGCGGTGGGCCGGGCCGCCATGGGGCCGGATCACGGCATCGAAGCGCGAGCCATCTGCTCCCATCTCGATCCGCTCGGCGCGGACCTCGGCCTGGGGGTTCACACCGTAGGTGACCAGGCGCCGGTTTTCGACCCGCGCGGCCATGGCCTGGACCTCGGGATGGTCGGTGCAGACCGCGGCGAAGCCGTAGAAGGGCGTGCTCTCGACGAACTCCCGGAAGGCGCGCCGGACGGCGTCAAAGGAGCCGTAGTGGTCCAGGTGTTCCGGGTCGATGTTGGTGACCACGGCGCAGGTGGCGCGCAGCTTGAGGAAGGTGCCGTCGGACTCGTCGGCCTCCACCACCATCCAGTCGCCCTGGCCCACCTTGGCGTTGGCGCCGTAGGCGTTGATGATCCCCCCGTTGATCACCGTCGGGTCCAGGCCGCCCGCATCGAGCAGGGCGGCGATCATGGAGGTGGTGGTCGTCTTTCCGTGCGTGCCGCCGACGGCCACCGAGAACTGCAGGCGCATCAGCTCGGCCAGCATTTCGGCCCGCCGGACGAGGGGCAGGCGCCGGGCGCGCGCCTCCACCAGCTCGGGATTCTCGGGCCGGATGGCCGTGGAGTAGACGACCGCGGAGGCCCCCTCGACATTCCGCGGGTCCTGGCCGATGAAGATCCGGGCGCCCAGCTTTTCCAGCCGCTCGGTGTTGGCGCTGGCGCGGGCGTCGGACCCCTGCACCGTATAGCCGACCCGCAGCATGATCTCGGCGATGCCGCTCATGCCGATGCCGCCAATACCCACGAAGTGGACCGGCCCCAGATCGAAGGGGGTGGGCCTGCGTCGGTTCATCGCCCGCGTCCCTCCGCAGCCACCGCTTCAACGAGGTCGGCAAGGCGCTCGGCGGCGTCCGGCCGGGCCAGGCTGGCGGCGCCGGCCGCCATGCGGGCCAGCCGGTCGGGGTTTCCCAGCAACTTGACGAGCGCGGCGGACATGGTCTCGACCGTCAGCTGGTCTTCCCGCGCGACCACCGCGCCCCCGGCCTCGGCCATCACCCGGGCGTTCTGGCCCTGGTCGTCGTCGAGGGCGACGGCGAGGGGGACCAGTATGGCGGGGCGACCGGCAATGGCGAACTCGCAGACCGATCCGGCCCCCGAGCGGCCGATCACCAGGTGGGCGGCCTTCAGCCGGCTGGCCATGTCCCGGAAGAAGGGCGCGATCTCGGCCTTCACATTGGCGTCGGCGTAAGTCCGGCGGGCGAGGTCGAGGCTCTCCTGGCGGGTTTGCTGTTGAACCTCCAGCCTGAGACGCAGCGCCTCCGGCAGGGCCGCGATGGCCGCCGGCATGAGCTCGGACAGGAGGCGGGCGCCCTGGCTTCCGCCGGTGATCAGCAGGCGGATGGGGCCCGTCTCGCCAGGCGGCGAATAGGGCGTCCCGGCGATGGCGCGGATCTCCGCCCGCACGGGGTTGCCGACCACGACAGCGCGCTCGGCCACGCCGGGCGGCGCCTTCTGCAGGATCGGAAAGGCGCAGGCCACCGCGCGGACCCGCCCGGCAAGCCGCCGGTTGGCCCGGCCCATGACCGCGTTCTGTTCGTGCAGCACGGTCGGGCGGTGCTGGGTCAGGGCGGCCAGGAGCCCCGGCGCCGAGGGGTAGCCGCCGAACCCGACCACCACGTCCGGCCGGATCTTGCGGAAGGCGGCCCGGGCCTGCAGCACCCCGGCGAAGATGGCCAGGCCGGCGCGGGCCATGCCGATCAGGTCGCCGGGACGGTAGCTGCGGGCGGACAGGCCGATCCTCTGCTCGGCGGGGAAGGACTCCGTCAGGGCGGCCACCCGCTCGTCGCTGGCCAGAACAATCCGCCAGCCGCGGGCGATCAGCGCCTCGGCGAGGGCCTGGGCCGGAAACAGGTGGCCCCCGGTTCCCCCGGCGGCGACAACGGCGATCTTCTGCATGGGCGGGGTTTACGGGAGTCCCTGGCGATTGGGTAGGGGGCGGGACCGGGGTCCGGGGGCGGTCTCAAGCCTGGGCGTAGGCCCCGGGTCGGCGGCGGGTCAGGGCGAGAGCGAAGCCGAGGGTCAGACAGATGGCCAGCATGGACGAGCCCCCGTAGGAGATGAACGGGAGGGTCATGCCCTTGGTCGGAATGAGGTTGAGATTGACCGCGATGTTGATCAGGACCTGCTCGCCGACCAGGACGAAGAGCCCCGCCGCCGCCACCTGCTGGAAGGGATCCGACAGCTTCAGCGCTCTGTAGAGCCCGCGGATCACCAGGAAGGCGAAGAGGGTGATCAGGGCGAGGGAGAAGATCAGCCCGTACTCCTCCGCCGCCACAGAATAGATGAAGTCGGTGTGGAGGTCCGGGACGTGACGCTTCATGACGCCCTCACCCGGGCCCCGTCCCAGCAGACCCCCGGCGGCGATGGCCTCCGCGGCCCGGTCCACCTGGTGGGTGTCGGCAGCCTCCGGGTTGATGAAGCGATCCACGCGGCTCGCCACGTGCGGGAAGAGGAAGTAGGTCGAGGCCAGGCCGGAAATCGACAGGACCCCCAGCCCCATGACCCAGGAGATGGGCACCCCCGCCATCCAGAAGGCGGCCCCGAAGGCGATGGAGATGAGGATGGTCTGTCCCACATCCGGCTGGATCAGCAGGAGGGCGACGGAAATCCCGAACAGCACGAAGGCGATGGTGACCCCTGGAACGCCCTGGCCCTTTTGCGCCTCGGCGAACATCCAGGCGACCAGCACGATCAGGGCGGGCTTCATGAACTCGGACGGCTGCAGGGTGAAGCCGCCGAGTTCGAGCCAGCGTGTGGCGCCCTTGGCGCTGTGCCCGATGAAGGGCAGGGCCGCCATGATCAGGATGGCGGCGAGATAGACGAAAAAGGCGGCGCGGCGGACCCCTCGGTCGTCGAGAAGAGACGCCCCGAGGAGAACGGCGGCGCCCGCAGCGGCGAAGACGCACTGTCGCAGGGCGAAGTAGAAGGGATCCCCCAGATCCATCCGCGCCGCCGCCGCCGGGCTGGCCGCGAAAGACATCAGGACTCCCAGAACCAGCAGCGCCGCCACGGCGCCAAGGAGCCAACGGTCCATGGTCCACCACCAGACGCCGAACGGGGACCGGTCCGAGCGGGCGAAGGCCTGGTGCGCCGGGTTCTGGCTCATGCAGTCAGGCCCCCGCCGCCACGGTATCGGCCAGCGCAACGACTGCGCTCCGGAAGGCCTCGCCCCGCGCCTCGAAGTCTTCGAACTGGTCGAAGGAGGCGCAGGCTGGAGAGAGGAGGACGACCCCGCCCTGCCCTGAGGCCTGAGCATCGGCGAAGGCCTGGGCGACGGCGGCCCGCAGATCGAGGCATTTGACGTGGGGCGCCCGTCCTTCGAGGGTTTTGGCGAACTCACCTGCGGCCTCGCCGATCAGGTAGGCGCGCTCGATCCGTGGAAACAGGTCCGAAAGGGCGTCGATCCCCCCATCCTTGGCCCGGCCGCCGGCGATCCAGTACACCTTCGGATAGCTGGACAGGGCCTGGCGGGCGGCGTCGCTGTTGGTGGCCTTGGAGTCGTTGACGAACCGGACGCCGCGGATGTGACCCACCGTCTCCATCCGGTGCGCCAGGCCCGGAAAGCTGAGCAGGCCTTCGGCAATCTCGGGCGCCGGCGCGCCCAGGCCCCGGACGGCGGCGTAGGCGGCGGCGGCGTTCTGCCAGTTGTGGCGCCCGGGAAGGGAGCGGGCCCGGTTGAGGTCGGCCACCTGGACGGCGCGGTCGCCGGTGGCGTCATAGAGCACCCCCTGCAAGGCGTAGACCCCCCGGCCGATGGCCTTGGAGGCGGACACAGGGACGATTGTCCGGCGGTTCGAGGCCGTGACCTCCGTGCACAGTCTCTGTCCCCAGGGGTCATCGACGCCGATCACGGCGGTGTCGCCGTGGTCCTGGTTCATCAGGATGCGGCGTTTGGCGGCGACATACCCCTCCATCCCCCCATGCCGGTCGAGATGGTCCGGAGAGATGTTCAGAAGGATCGCCACGTCCGGCTTGAGGCTGGAGGTCAGGTCCAGCTGGTAGGACGACAGCTCCAGGACATAGACCGCCCCGCCGTGCATGTCCGGCAGATCGAGGACGCCGACCCCGATATTGCCGCCGACCCGGGTGTCCCGCCCTGCGTGGGCGCAGAGGTGTCCGACCAGGGCGGTGGTGGTGGACTTGCCGTTGGTGCCGGTGATGGCGACGATGCGTGGCCGCTTGTGCGCAGGCGCCAGGTTCACCGTGCGTGCGAAGAGTTCGATATCGCCGAGAATCTCGACGCCGGCCTGCCGCGCCTTCCGGACCGTCCAGTGGGGCTCGGGATGGGTGAGGGGAACGCCCGGCGAGAGCATGAGAGCGTCAAACCGCGACCATTCGGCGACCGAGAGGTCCACGATCTCCAGCCCCTCAGCCTGGGCGGCGGCCAGGCCCTGAGCCCTTTCGTCCCAGACGGCGACCTCCGCGCCCCCGGCGACAAGGGCGCGCGCGGCCGCGAGTCCGGTCCGGGCGAGCCCGAAGACGGCGACCGTCTTGCCTTCGAAGCCGCGGACCGGGATCAAGCGCTCTCCCCTATCTCAGCTTCAGGGTGGCGAGGCCCAGGATGGCCAGCATCACCGAGATGATCCAGAAGCGGATGACGATGGTCGATTCCGACCAGCCGAGCTTCTCGAAATGGTGGTGGATGGGCGCCATCAGGAAGATCCGCTTCCCGGTGCGCTTGAAGTAGGCGACCTGGATCATCACCGAGAGGGTTTCGGCGACGAACAAGCCCCCAATGATGGCCAGGACGATCTCGTGCTTGGTGGCGACGGCGGTGGCGCCCAGGGCGCCGCCCAGGGCCAGAGAGCCGGTGTCGCCCATGAAGATCCGTGCCGGCGGGGCGTTGTACCAGAGAAAGCCCAGTCCGGCCCCGATCACCGCCCCGCAGAAGACGGCCACCTCGCCCACGCCAGGGACCACATGCACTTGCAGATAGGTGGCGAAAACGGCGTTGCCGACCAGGTAGGCGATCAGGCCGAAGGCTGCGGCCGCGATCATCACCGGCACCGTCGCCAGGCCGTCGAGGCCGTCGGTGAAGTTCACCGCATTGGCCGCGCCGACGATCACGAAGGCGCCGAAGACCAGGTAGAACCAGCCGAGGTTGATCAGGACGTCC
Source organism: Phenylobacterium sp. (assembly GCF_020402505.1). GTDB lineage: Bacteria > Pseudomonadota > Alphaproteobacteria > Caulobacterales > Caulobacteraceae > Phenylobacterium. Next base: position 17,771 of record NZ_JADBZL010000077.1, read on the forward strand.
TTGAACACGGGCACGGCGACGCTGGTGTAGAGGCCGGCGTCGTGCGCGCCGTGCCGACCCCAGAGCACCATCATCAGGACCGCGGCGCCCGCCAGGAGGGCCTCGACCACCAGGCGCAGGCGCCCGGAAACCCCCGCCGAGCTCTGGCGGGTGACCTTGGCGTAGTCGTCCAGGAAGCCCAGTAGGCCGAAGCCGGCTGTCACCAGCAGAACGGCCCAGACATAGACATTCGAGAGGTCGCACCAGAGCAGAGCCCCGGTGAACAGGCCGGCCAGGATCATCACCCCGCCCATGGTCGGCGTACCCGCCTTCTCGATCACGTGGCGCTCGATGCCGTCACTGCGGATCGGCTGGCCTTTGCCCTGCCGGGCTTGCATCCATCGGATGAACCTCGACCCCATCAGGACCACGACGAGCTGGGCCGTGAAGAGCGCCATCCCGGTCCGGAAGGTGAGGTATTTCATGAGGTTGAGCAGGGGGGCGTGAACCCCCGCCGCCATCGCCTGTTCGTACAGCCAGTACAGCATCAGCCCGCCCCCCCGGTCCGGGAGCCCAGCGCGCGAAGCGCCTGGGCGACCTGCCCCGCCCGCGACCCGTTGGACCCCTTGACCATGACCAGATCCCCAGGCTCCACCGCCCCGGCGATCATCGGCGCCAACTCCGACGCCTCAAGGGCGTAGCCGCCGCGCCGAGTCGAAGGAAGAGCGTCCCAGAGGGATTTCATCAGAGGTCCGGCGCAGAAGACCCGGTCGATCCCGGCATCGGCGATCGGACGGGTCAGGTCTGCGTGGAACCGAGGGGCCTCGTCGCCGAGCTCCAGCATGTCGGTCAGGGCCAGGAGCCGGCGCCCCTCGGCCTTGCGGGCGCCAAGGGAGGCGATGGTCGCCGCCATGGAAAGCGGGTTGGCGTTGTAGCTCTCGTCGATGAGGGTGAAGACGCCGCCGCCCGGCAGATGGACCTGGCTCTCCGCCCCGCGCCCGGGCAGGGCGGCGAAGGCGGACAGGGCCTCCACGCCGTCCTCACGCGAGACATCCAGGGCGTCGAGGAGAAGGAGGACGCACATGGCGTTGAGACCCCAGTGCGCGCCGGTCTGCGGCATGGTGAAATCCAGCGGCCGACCGTCGATCTCGGCCCGGATCACGCCGCGACCGGCGTCCACGCCAAAGTCCACGAGGCGGGCGTCGGACCCTTCCGTCTTCCCGAAGCTGCGGATGGCCAGCCCCCGGGCCCGGGCCCGGGCGGCAAGACAGCCGAACCAACGGTTATCGGCGTTGAGGACGGCGACGGCGCCGGGCGCCGCCCCGTCGAAGATCTCGGCCTTGGCCCGCGCCACGCCGGACTCTCCATCGGGGAAATTCTCCACATGCACCGGCCCGACGGTGGTGATGGCTGTGGCGTGGGGGCGGACCATGCCGGACAGGGGGGTGATCTCGTCGGCATGGTTCATGCCGATCTCGAAGACGGCCCGTTCTGTGTTCTCGGGCATCCGCGCCAGGGTCAGCGGGACGCCGATATGGTTGTTGTAGCTCTTGACCGAGGCGTGGGAACGGCCGGCCAGGGCCAGACCGGCCGCAACCGCCTGGGTGACGCTGGTCTTGCCCACAGAGCCGGTGACCGCGCCCCGGCGGGCATCCACCGCCCGCTCCCGCGCGGCCAGAGCCAGGGCTTGCAGGGCCAGGAAGGTGTCTGCGACCCGGATGTGGGGCGCCTCGACCGGTCGCGAGACCAGCACGCCGGCGGCGCCGGCGGCCATGGCCTGTTCCACGAAGTCATGGCCGTCGCGCACACCGCCCAGGGCGACGAAGAGGTCTCCCGGCTCCAGCGTCCGGGTATCGATGGAGAGCCCGCGCACCTGAAAGGCGCGGGAGACCCTGCCGTGCGTCGCCCGGGCGATGGCTGCAGCCGTCCAGAGGGAGCGGCGGGTCATGACCGGCCCTCCAGGGCGGCGCGGGTCTCGGCCACATCGTCGAAGGGGTGCACGACCCCGGCGATGGTCTGGCCCTGCTCGTGGCCCTTGCCGGCCACGACCAGAATGTCGCCCTCCCGCAATTCCGAGACCGCGCTGCGGATCGCTTCCCGACGGTCGCCGATATCCCGAAGACCGGCGCCCCCGGCCCTCACCTCCGCCCGGATGGCGGCGGGATCCTCGCTGCGGGGATTGTCGTCGGTCACAATGGTCAGGTCCGCCAGTCGCGCGGCCAGCTCGCCCATGAGGGGGCGCTTGGTCCGGTCCCGGTCGCCGCCCGCCCCGAACACCAGGATCAGCCGCCCGGATGCATGGGGCCGCAGGGCCGTAAGCACCGTTTCCAGGCCATCCGGCGTGTGGGCGTAATCCACGTAGGCCTCTCCGCCCCGAGGGCCGGAACCCACATGCTGGAGACGTCCCGGCGCGCCCTTCAGTTGCTCCAGGGCGGCGAAGATCTCCTCGGGAGTCTCCCCGATCGCGAGACCAAGACCGGCGGCGGCGAGGGCGTTCATGGCCTGGAAGGCGCCGGCCAGGGGCAGGTCGACACGCCAGGTCCGACCGGCGTGTTCCAGGGTCAGCACCTGGCCGCCCGGCCTCGGCGCCCGCCCGGCAAGCTTCAGGTCCCGTCCCGCCTCGCCGAAGGTGATGAGGTCGGCCCCAGCGAGGGTCGCGGCGGCGGCGAAGGCCGGAAAGGCGGGCGAGTCCGCATTCAGGACCGCCGGAGCGCCCCGGGGCAACAAAGTGTCGAACAGGCGCAGTTTGGCGGCCTGATAACTGGCCATGTCGCCGTGGTAGTCGAGGTGATCCTGGGTCAGGTTCAGGAAGGCGGCCGCAGACAGGCGCACGCCGTCCAGCCGCCTCTGGTCGATGCCATGGGACGAGGCCTCCAGCGCCAGGTCCGTCACCCCCCGGTCCGCAAGGTCGGCGAGCTGAGCGGCGACATCACCAGCATCCGGCGTCGTCAGGCCGGGTGGCGTCAGGGCCAGGTCCTCCCGGCCAGGACCGGAGACCAGGAGCCCCAGGGTGCCCATGCTGGCGGACAGTCGGCCCGACGCCGCCGCGATCTGCCGGCGGAAACCGGCGACCGAGGTCTTGCCGTTGGTCCCGGTGACGGCCACAACCACCTCCGGCTGCCGGCCGTGAAAGGCGGAAGCGGCCAGGGCGTAGGCCCGACGGGGATCCGCGCTGACGATGACCGGGACCCCAAGGCCCGGTAAGTCCCGGCTGCAGAGCACCGCGGCGGCGCCGGCGGCTACGGCCTGGGGCGCGAAGTCGGCGCCATCGCGGGCCACCCCCGGAAGGGCCGCAAAGAGAACGCCCGGCCCGACCCGCCGGCTGTCCGCGGTCACGCCGGTGATTTCCGGGTCGACCGGCAGGTCCCTGTGAAGGAGCTGGGACAGACGCACGGGGCTCAGCGCTCTTGCAGGGCGGCGAGTTCGGCGGTCGCCGGAACCGGCTGAGCGGCCACCTGTTCGAACCGTCGGCTGACCCCAAGGAAGGGGGCGACGCGGTCGATGACCTTGCCCGCCGCGGGCGCCGCCGTCAGGCCCCCTGTGCGGCCGCCGGACTCGGCGTCGGCGACCGGCTCGTCGATCAGAACCAGCACGAGATAACGATCATCGCTGAGGGCGCCATCCGTGGGGAAGACGCCGGCAAAGGAGGCGAGCACCTTGTCCCGGACATACCGGCCGTCGATGACCTTTTCGGCGGACCCGGTCTTGCCGCCGACCCTCAGACCTGCAGCGTTGGCGCGGCGGCCGGAGCCTTCCAGCACGTTCCGACGCATCAGGCCGAGCATCAGGCGGGAGGTCTCCTCGCTGATGACGCGGCGTCCCTCCGGGCGGGCGCCCGGCCGCATGGGCTGCAGGGTCAGTGGCAGGTAACGACCGCCGTTCAGGACCGAGCCCACGCCCGCCGCCAGGGCGACCGGGGAAACCGAGATGGCGTGACCGAAGGACGCCGAGGCCACGGTGTTGGGATTCCACTCCCGGGGCAGGATGGGGCGGGCGGACCCGGTCAGCTCGATCGGGGCGGCGTGGAACAGACCGAAGGCCTGGAAGTAACGGGTCATGGTCGACCCGCCGACCTGAAGAGCGATCTGACTGGCGCCGATGTTGGAGGACTTCAGGAAGATGTCCGTCGCCGTCATGTCATGATCGACGGCATGAAGGTCGCGGATCACCCGTGACCCGATGGCCATGCCCTTTGTCGTATGGAACAGGGTCTCGGGTGTGATCTGGTGGGTGTCCAGGCCGACCGCCAGCGTGAAGACCTTGAAGGTTGATCCCATCTCGTAGACCGACGCCACCGCCTGGTTCCGCAGCTGGTCGGGCGCGAACTCACCGGCGTGATTGGGATCGAAGGTCGGCCAGGACGACATGGCCAGGATTTCCCCGGTCTGCACGTTGGTGATGAGGCCCACCGCGCCCTTGGCCTGAAGTCGCTTGGCGGCGGCGTTCAGCTCGTCGTCCAGGGCGGCCTGGACGCGCATGTCGATGGAAAGGGGGGTGGGCTGGCGATCACCGGCGCCCGCGCGAATGCGGTCATTGAGAGCGCCCTCGGCCCCCGCCAGCCCCTCGCCGCCGGTGTCAGAGAAGCCGATCAGGTGAGCGCCGGCGCCGCCAAGGGGATAGACCCGGCGAGGCTCCTGCTCGAAGACAACCCCGGGAAGACCAAGTTCGTGGACCCGGTCGCGTTCCCGGGGCGAAAGCGGTCCCGCCAGGAAGGTCCGGCGCGACCCTGCAAGAGCCCTGTCAAGCCGGCTGACCGACAGGTCGGGCAGAGCCCTGAGCAGTCCGGCGCGGGTTTCCGCCCGGTCCCAGACGTCCCGGGGGTCGAGATAGAGGGTGTAGAAGGGAAGATCCGCGGCCAGGAGGGCCCCGCGACGGTCCACCAGGGGCGCCCGGCCCGGGCCCGAACCGCCGCGGGCGACCGATGCGACGTCAAAGCCCGGGAAGAGGGCGAGGCGTGTCGCCCCTACGGCGAGGTAGACGAAGCTGGCGACGAAGAGGGCGAGTACGACGAAGATGCGGATGCGGGCGTCGTTCTCAGCCCGACCGGAAGTGCGCGCCTTCTCGAAGGCGCGCTCGAGACTCCAAAGCCGCTCCTTGATCCAGCGCCAGCCGGGGGCGGGAAGACCTGGATGCGTCAGGCTCACGGCTTCGGCTCCCGGGCGGCGGAATCGGCCGTGTTCTCCTCGAGCACCGTGGAGGTCTCGGCCTCAGCAGCAGTGGGGACGTTCGGCGCAGCGACGACCACCAGCTGGGGGACGACCGTGGCGGGCGACTGCAGGGCGTCCGCCAGGCCCTTGGGCGTGATCTCGCGGGCTGAAGCCACCGGAGCGAGACCGGCATAGGTGCGGGCGATGGCGGCCAGGCGCTCGGGACGCTCCAGATGGGCGACCTCGGCCTCCAGGAGGACAATGCGGTCCTGCTCCTCAGCGATCTGGCGCTCCGCAGCTGCGATCCGGCCGCGCTCGCCTCCCGCCATGGTCTTGGCGAGGTAGACGCCCAGGATCAGCGCCAGGAGGAAGAGGAACAGGCCCACGTCGAGGCTGCGGAACCCGAGGACACGACGCTCGAGGAGGGTCATGCCGCCGCCCTCCAGAGGGGGGCCGCCGTCCGCTCCGCGGCCCGCAGGCGGGCCGACCGGGCGCGCGGGTTGGTCGCAGTCTCCGACTCCGTAGGGGGCGTGGAGCGTACGGACAGAAGGGAGAAGCTCGGATCAGCCCCGCGCGGCGCTTCCGGCGTGTGGCGGGAGCCGCCCGGGGTGCGCCCGGAGCGCTCTGCAAGGAAGGCCTTGACGATCCGGTCCTCAAGGGAATGGAAGGTCACCACCGCCAGCCGGCCTCCGGGCCGAAGGACCCGCTCGGCGGCGACGAGGCCCGCCTCCAGCTCGGCCAGCTCATCATTGACGGCGATCCTGAGCGCCTGGAAGGCGCGCGTGGCGGGGTGGACGCGGGCGCCCCGGCGCCCACCGAGAGCCCGCTCGATGACCTCCGCAAGGTCGGTCGTGCGGGTGAAGGGCGTAGCCTCGCGTCGACGCACAATGGCCGAGGCGATCCGGCGGGACTGTCGCTCCTCGCCATAAACCCAGAAAATGCGCGCCAGCTCTGCGGGCGCCTCCGTGTTGACCAGGTCCGCCGCCGTGGGCCCTGCACCGCTCATACGCATGTCGAGCGGCCCCTCCCGAAGGAAGGAGAAGCCGCGCTCCGCCTCGTCCAGCTGCATGGAGGAAACCCCGAGGTCGAGGGCGACCCCGTCGGCGGCGGCCTCGCCCAGAACCTCGGCCATGGTCGAGAAGGGCGCGATGACCAGACGGAAGTCGGGGCCGAGATCCTTGGCGTAGCGGGCGGCGGAGGGATCCCGGTCGAAGGCGGTGACCCGGGCGCCTGCGGCGAGGAAGGCCCGGGCATATCCGCCCGCCCCGAAGGTTCCGTCGACCACGTGCCGCCCCGGCGCCGGAGCAATGGCGGAAACCACCTCGTTCAGCAGTACGGAGAGGTGCGGCGCGCTCATCCTGGCAGGCCCGAACGCTGGGCCCGTTGCGCAGCGCGAAGTTGGGCCAGCCCTCCTCGCGCCAGCTCCCTTTGGGAAGCTCGATGCGCCTGGAAGGCCTCGCGCTCCCAGATCTGGAAACGGTCGCCAAGCCCCACCACCACCACCCAGTCGCTCAGGCCGAAGGCGTCGCAAAGGGTCTCGGGAAGGGTGATCCGGCCCGCCGTATCGAAGCTCAACCGCGCCATCCCGCCCAGGACGGAGGTTTCCAGGGCCGAGCGCAGCGGATCGCCAAAGTCCAGTTCCTCGATCACGCCGAGATAGCGATCGAACAGGGTCTGTCCGCCCCCCTCGATGCAGTCGGCCTCTATGGAGGGAAAGCAGACCACCCCATCGAAAGGACCGGACACGGCGGCGCGGAACTCCTGCGGCACGACGATGCGCCGCTTGGCGTCCAGCTGTTTTTCGAACGTCGAGATGAACATCCCGCAGCGTCCCGCCCTGCAGCCCTTCAGGCCGCGCCCCTGCCGATCCCGGAACGACGCCGGCCGCAACGGAAGCCGCGGGGATGGGAGCCTGTCCAGGTTTGAAATGGGCTATCATGGGATTGAATGGGAAACAATGACTCTGACTGCCAATAGCAAGTATTCTCAGTCGATTTTCATTCAAATATGGTTAATTTCCACCGCCTCTCCACAGCTCATACAGAGAACTCCGCCCCGGAAGCCGCGGGAGGACGGGACATCTGTTGATAATCGAGATTTCGGACAGAGACGGAAACCAGACGGCCTGTAAGCCGGGTTCTGTGCCGCCCGCCGGAGCGGGCGCGGCGATCATTCCTCTGGACCGCCCATTGCTGAACGGTTCTCGCGACCTACCCGGACCCCTGGGCCTGCGACAGCCCTGCCGGATCGCTCCGGCGCGGGGTCCCTATTCGGTCTTGCTCCTGGCGGGGCTTGCCGTGCCGTCCCCATTGCTGGGTCCGCGGTGCGCTCTTACCGCACCCTTTCACCCTTGCCCCGGCCGCGACCGGGGCGGTCTGCTTTCTGTGGCGCTATCCCTGGGGTCGCCCCCGGCGGGCGTTACCCGCCGCCATGTCGTAGTGGAGCCCGGACTTTCCTCCCCCGTCCCGAGGGACGGGAGCGACCGCCCGGCCGTCTGGTTCCGTGCGCAGAAATGGCCCTCCGGGGCGGCGTCGTCAATCCGCAAGTCGGGCGAAGACCAGTTGGTCCCAGGCCTGGCCCTTCCAGAAGCCCCGGCGGGCGAGGACGCCCTCCTGGCGGAAACCCATCCGCCGGAGCAGGGCGCAGGACCGGGTATTCCCCGCCGTGACCATGGCCTCCAGCCGCAGAAGCTCCCAGTCCTTGAAGCCTCTGGCGAGGATCGCCGGCAGGATGGCGCTCATCACCCCCCTGCCCCACTGGTCGCGCGCGAGGTCATAGGCGATCTCGCCCCAGCGCCCCCGGCTGCGCTCGATCCGGTTGAAGCCCACCGTGCCGATGAGGCGCGGCGCCCCCGCCCGCCGCACGCCCCACCGGACGCCGACGCCCTGCGCCGCCTGAGCCTGCGCCCAGTCGATGATGTCGAGGGCCTCGAACTCCGTCTGCAGGGGCTCGATGTCCATGAAGGCGCAGACCTCCGGATCGGAGAACAGGTCCAGGAGACCGGGGGCGTCCGACTCTTCAAGGGCGCGCAGTTCGAAGCCATGCACCTGCGGCGGATCGGTGATCATGCCGCGGACAATCGCAGGAGGGCGATCAGCCTCGCCCGGGTCAGGCCGTCGGCCACGCCGTCGAAGCGGCTCTGGACCCAGTGCCGCTGGAAGGCGGCGACCACCTCGCGGGTGGCGGCGTCGAAGGTCCCGCTGGGCGCACAATCGTAGCCCAGCCGGGTCAACCCTGCCTGGAAGGCGAAGACAGCGGCCCCCTCGGCCCCCTCGGACAGCGACAGCCCCGGGGCCGGCGGCGGCTCTACCCAAAGGCCGTGTCCGGCTTCCGCCAGCCGCTTCCAGGGAAACCGCTCGCCCGGATCCTGCTTGCGGGCCGGCGCCACGTCGGAGTGCCCGACGATGTCGCCGTCGGCGATGGTCCAGCGGGTGCGGATGTCGCCGAGCAGGGTGATCACAGCGGCGATCTGTGGCTCCGGGAAATCCCGATAGCCGAACTCATGGCCCGGATTGACAATCTCGACGCCGATGGAGCGGCTGTTGATGTCCCGCTCCCCCTTCCAGGACGCGACGCCCGCGTGCCAGGCCCGGCGCGCCTCGTCCACCAGCCGGAAGACGCGGCCGTCCTCCTCGACCAGGTAATGGGCGCTCACCCGGCCGCCGGGTGTGGGATCGCACAGCCGGGCGAGGGCCGCCTCACCCGTCGTCATGCCCGTGTAATGCAGGACGATCATGTCCGGCGGGGCCGTCCGGGCGTCGAAGTTCGGCGACGGGGCGTCGATGAAGTCCATGGACCGGAGGCTAGCCCTGTCCGCGCCCGAAGACGAGGGCCAGGCGCGCCAGCTGGTTGAACCGGAAGGCAGTGACCAGGACGCCGATCAAGGCGAGCACGGCGCCAAGCGCCATCCTCAGATCGACGACGTCGCCGGTGATCACCACGCCCAGGGCGATGGTGAAGATCGGCGTCATCAGGGTCAGCGGCGAGACCAGGGACGCCTCATAGCGCTGTATCAGGGTGTAGTAGAGGGTGTGGGCCAGCACCGAGACCACGAGGCCCGAGAACAGGACCGCGGCCCCCAGGGCCCAGGGGTTGGCCAGCGCCACCGTCGCATGCCCCGTCTCGAAGGAAAGGGTGTAGGCAAGGGTCGGGATCACAGAGCTTAGGCCCACCCAGGCCTGGAACTGCAGGGGCTTCACCCCCTCGATCTGTTTCATCAGGACCGCCCCGAAGGAACCGATCACAGCCGAAGCGACCACGAAGAGGAGGCCCGCAGACATGTGCAGACCGTCGGGATTCCACATGACCAGGACCACCCCTGCCAGGGTCATGGCCGTGCCGGTGATCCGGCGGGCGTCGAGCCTCTCGCCCAGCAGAAACCAGGACAGCACCGCGGTGACCGGCACGCCCATCTGGCTGACAATGGCCACCGCCGAGGGACTGGCGGTCTTCAAGGCGAAGAAGACGAGGGCGAAAGTCCCGGACCCCATGCAAAGGCCGACCAGGATCATCCGCCAGAGCGGCCGTGGAGCGTTGCGCAGCCAGGGCCAGACCACCGCCAGCACCACGGCGAAGCGCAGGGCGGCGTAGAACATGGGCGGCGCCTGGAGGTTGGCGATGACCAGCTTTGAGACGATCGTGTTGGCCGCCCAGATCAGGCAGACCAGCGTCATCAGGCCAAAGTCGCGCGGGGTCATGCCGGGGCTTTCGCCCGCTTTGCGGCGCAGGGCAACGCCTTTCCGCCCCCGCCTGGCGACTTGTCAGCCGCCGGCCGCCGGGCGAGGCTGGGCCAAACGGAGGCGCAGATGAGCGGACCCTTTCTCGGACCGGACGTGAAGGACCTGGGCGCGGCCTGGATCGACCCCTCGGCCCGTCTGTTCGGCGAGGTCGAGATCCACCCCGGCGCCTCGGTCTGGTGCAATGTGGTGGTGCGGGCCGAGAGCGACCGGGTGGTGATCGGCCCGCGGGCCAACATCCAGGACTTCGTGATGATCCACGTCGGCGCCGGAACCGGGACCTTCGTCGGGGCCGACTGCTCGATCACCCATCACGTGACCCTGCACGGCTGCGACATCGGCGAGGCCTGCCTGATCGGCATCGGCGCCACCATCATGGACGGATGCCGGATCGGGGCCGGCTCCATCGTCGCGGGCGGCGCCTTCCTGAAAGAGGGGACGGTGATCCCGCCCTGCTCCATCGTCATGGGATCGCCGGGCGCGGTCACCCGCACCCGGGACAACACCCTGGCGAACCGGCTGAACGCCTTCCTCTACCGGCGGAATGCGGAAGCCTACGCGACCGGGGACTATCGTCTCTGGTCCACCGAGGGCTTCCGCGCCGAAATGGCCGCCGAGCGCGCGCGCCTGGCGGCCGAGCTTCAGGCCGCCGCGCCGAGCGACAGGGCCTCGTAACGGGCGAGGTGATGGTCTGTGGAGCCGAAAAGGCCCTCGATCATCGTCGCGCGCTTGAAGTAGTGGCCGATGGCCATTTCGTCGGTCATGCCCATGCCGCCGTGCAGCTGGATGGCGTTCTGGCCGACGAACTTGCAGGCCTTGCCGATCTGCACCTTGGCGGCCGAGGCGGCCTTGGCCCGCTCGGCGTCACTGTCGGACAGGCGGATGGTGGCCATGTAGGTCATCGAGATCGACTGCTCGAGCTGGATGAACATATCGACCATCCGGTGCTGGAGCACCTGGAAGGACGAGATCGGCACGCCGAACTGCTTGCGCTGCTTGGTGTACTCCACCGTGCCTTCCTGAAGCCGGCGAAGGACGCCGCAGGCCTCGGCGCAGGTGGCGGCGATGGCCTCGTCGACCACCTTCTCGACCAGGGGCAGGGCCTCGCCCTCACCGCCGATGCGAGCCTCGGCGCCCAGGGCGACGTTCTCGAAATAGACCTCCGAGGCGCGGAAGCCGTCGACGGTGGGATAGTCGCGGGTGGTCACGCCCTTGGCCGACTTCGGCACGATGAAGACGGAGATGCCGCCAGCGTCGCGCTGGCCGCCGCCGGTGCGGGCGGTGACCACCAGATGGGTGGCGTAGGGGGCGCCGACCACCACGGCCTTGTGGCCGTTCAGGACGTAGCCCGCGCCGTCCTTGCGGGCGGTCGTCTTCAGGTCGCGGAGGTTGTAGCGGCCCTGGGGCTCGGCATAGGCGAAGGCGAAGATGGCCTTGCCCGCGATGATCTGGCCGATCAGCTCATCCGCGCCGGCCGGGGCGCCGTGCTTCAGGAAGCCGCCGCCGATGACCACCGTGCCGAGATAGGGCTCGACCACGAGGGCTTTGCCCAGCTCTTCCATGACCACCATGTTCTCGGTGTAGCCGCCGCCCAGGCCGCCGAGGGCCTCGGGGAAGGCCGCGCCGAGGATCCCCAGCTCGTCGGCGAAGGCGCTCCAGACGTCCGGCCGCCAGTAGGGCTCGCGCCCCAGGGCCGCCCGGCGCTGGTCGAAGCCATAGTTGTCGGCCAGATAGCTCGCGACCGTGTCGCGCAGCATCGACTGTTCTTCTGTGAAGCTGAAATCCATGTGTGTCCCGCCCGGGGCCGCAGCCCCTCCTGAGTGTCCCTAGGGGTCTTTAGAGGCCCAGCACCATCTTGGAGATGATGTTGCGCTGGATCTCGTTGGAGCCGCCATAGATCGAGGTCTTGCGGCCGTTGAAGTAGTCGCCGGCCAGGCCGAGCGAATGCCGGGGCCCGATGCCGGAGTTGTGGCCCGCCTCGCCCAGGAAGGGCGCGCCGTAATGGCCCGCGGCCTCCAGGGCCAGTTCCTGCAGGCGCTGCTGGATCTCGGTGCCCTTGATCTTGAGGATAGAGCTTTCCGGGCCCGGGCCCTTGCCGCTGGACTCGCCCGCCAGGGTCCGGAGTTCTGTGAACTCCAGCGCCGTCAGGTCGATCTCCAGTTCGGCCACCTTGCGGCGGAAGAAGGGGTCCTGGATCAGGGCGCCGCCGGCGTCCGCCAGCTCGGTGGAGGCCATCTGGCGCAGGCGCTCCAGTCCGCGCTTGGACCGCGCCACCCCGGCGATGCCGGAGCGCTCGTGGGCCAGCAGGGCCTTGGCGCAGGTCCAGCCCTGGTTCTCGTGGAAGACGCGGTTCTCGACCGGCACCTTCACATTGTCGAGGAAGACGTCGTTGACCTCATGGCCACCCTCGAGGGTCGTGATGCGGCGGACGGAAATGCCCGGGCTCTTCATGTCGATGAGCAGGAAAGAGATGCCCGCCTGAGGCTTGGCGTTGGGATCCGTGCGGACCAGGAAAAAGCCCCAGTCGGCGTGCTGGCCAAGGGTGGTCCAGGTCTTCTGGCCGTTAACGATGTAGTACTCCTTGCCATCGTCCCCGGTAACGCGCTCGGCGCGGGTTTTCAGGCTGGCGAGGTCGGAACCCGAGCCCGGCTCGGAATAGCCCTGGCACCACCAGACGAGGCCCTCGCGGATGCCCGGGAGGAAGCGCTGCTTCTGCTCCTCGGTGCCGAAGGTATAGAGCACCGGCGCCAGCATGGAGACGCCAAAGGGCAGGACGCCGATGGTGTCGGCCCGGGCCTGCTCCTCGGACCAGATGTACTTCTGGGTGGGGGTCCAGCCGGTACCGCCCAGCTCCACCGGCCAGGACGGGACGGCCCAGCCCTTCTTGGCGAGGATCCGGTGCCAGGACAGGTGGTCTTCCTTGCCCAGGGTCTCGCCACGCTCCTGTTTCTCACGCAGCGCCTTGGGGTAGTTCTCGGCGATGAAGGTGCGGACTTCCTGGCGGAAGGCGTTGTCCTCGGGGGAGAAATCCAGGTTCATGAAAAAGCTCCGGCGTCTGGCGCGGACATACGCGCCGTTCCGCCGCTCCACATAGGTGAACGACCGCCGCTTGAAAAGCGGTGCGGAGCCGCCGGCTGTGGGGAGCTTAAGGTTAAAGGAGAGGACGATGCGGCCCGCTGCTATGCGGCGCGCCTTCGACGCCATGCTTGTGTTCCGGGCAAGGTCCAGAAACTGCATCAGGTCTTGTCGCGAAGTCGCGTCCCGGAGCAGAATGGGTCTCCCGGCAGGCGGAGGCGGCGGACAGTCATGACCACGGAGGACCGTCCCGCGCCGTCCCTGCGCACCCCCTGCATCAAGATCTGCGTTGTCGACGGGGAGAGCGGGCTCTGCATGGGCTGCTACCGGCGTCTCAACGAGGTCGCCGGCTGGTCGAAGATGACGCCTGAGGCCCGCGACGCCGTGATGGCCGACCTGCCCTCCCGCCGCAGTCTGATCCGGCCCGAGAAGCTGGCCCTGTTCTCCTGAGCGGGACGTTCACTTCCGGCTAACCCTGTTGGCCTAGGCTCTCGTTCACCGAAGCGGGAGACGACCCCGGAAATGCTCAGGAAGGCCACGATCGCCCTTGCCGCCGCAGTGGCTGCGGTCGCCGTCGGCCAGGCCGTTCTGATGCTTTCTCCGGCTGTCCGCGCGACGGCGGCGACCCTCTCGCCTGCTCCAGCGCTGGGCCCCGCCGCCGTGGCGATGGGCAAGGACGGTCACTATTGGGCGCAGGCCCGGGTCAATGGCCAGACTGTCCGAATGCTGGTCGACACGGGCGCCACCGTGGTCTCCCTTACCGCCGCAGACGCCCGCCGCGTTGGCGTCGATCCAGACGCGCTGACCTACGGCCTCAAGGTGGCGACCGCCGCCGGCGAGGCCCGGGCGGCGCGGATCACCCTGGCTTCCGTGGCGGTGGACGGCGCGGTGGTGCACAATGTCGACGCCCTGGTCCTGGACCGGGACACCGACGCCTCATTGCTGGGCATGAGCTATCTGCGCAGGCTCTCCGGCTTCGAGGCCACGCCCGAGACCCTGCGCCTGCATCCCTGATCCGGACACCTCCGCCAGGGCCCTGAGGATCACTTCGACGCCGGCGCCCGGCCGGACCGACTCCACCGTCAGGATGCGCCGCCAGGCCCGCGCCCCGCGCCGCCCCTGGAACAGGCCCAGCATGTGGCGGGTCATGGCGGCCAGGGCCACGCCCTCGGAAAGCCGCGCCTCCACATAGGGAAGGTAGGCCTCCACCGCCGCTTCCGGCGTGACGGGAGCCCCTTCCCCGAAGATCCGGGCGTCCACCTCGCCCAGCAAGCCGGGGTCATGATAGGCGGCGCGGCCCAGCATCACCCCGTCGAAGTCCGCCAGCAGGGCCTCAGCCGCATCCAGGCCGCCGATCCCGCCGTTCAGCACGATGGTCAGACCGGGTCGCTCCCGCTTCAGCCGCCGGACGAGGCCGTAGTTCAGGGGCGGGATGTCCCGGTTCTCCTTGGGCGACAGGCCCTTCAGGATCGCCTTGCGCGCATGGACGATGAAGGTCTCCACCCCCGCCGCCGCGCAGGCGTCCACCAGGGAAAAGAGACTGGACTCCGGGTCCTGGTCATCCACCCCGATCCGGCACTTCACCGTCGCCGGGACTGAAACCGCCTGCCGAATGGCGGCCATACAGTCGGCCACCAAGGCCGGCTCCAGCATCAGGCAGGCGCCGAACCGGCCCGACTGCACACGGTCCGACGGGCAGCCGACATTCAGGTTGATCTCGCGATAGCCGAAGGCCTCGCCGATCCGCGCCGCCGTCGCCAGCTCCGCCGGGTCACTGCCCCCCAGCTGAAGGGCGACGGGATGCTCGGCCGCATCGAAGCCCAGCAGCCGGTCGCGGTCGCCATGCAGGACGGCGGCGCTGGTGACCATCTCGGAATAAAGGAGGGCGCGCCGCGTCAGCACCCGGTGGAAGGACCGGCAGTGACGGTCCGTCCAGTCCATCATCGGGGCGACGGAGAAGCGGTGGGCGTTCCTGTCCATTCTCAACGTGCGCCGTCGCCGCCCTTCCGAGGACGGCGGCCTAGATCAGACGCCCGTCACTTGCAAACAAGAATCTCCTGCCCCGCCGGCAATCTGATCCGGTGCTGGAAGAAGACCGTCCGCAGGGCGACCTTGTCGGAGAGGGTGATGACGGCGGCGGTGTCGTCTCGCGTCAGCCAGTAGACGCGACTGGCGCAGTGACTCTCCTTTCAACCTGCGCTCGAGTCCGGAAGAACTGGCCATCAGGGAGCCAAATTTTCACGGGCTGCGCGATGAAGGTCCAGACCGTCTCCTTGAGCCTTGCTTCGCCATCGAACAAGTGGCCCTGGTGACGGGTCACAAGGACTGGAAGATGCTACGGCGCTATACGCACCTGAAGCCTGAGTCCTTGCACGCCATTGCGGCGTCGAGGGCGGCATGATCTCGCCCTTGAACACTATAGCTCTTGGAGCTACACTCTTCGAGGGTTGTTAGGCGATGAGCGTCTATAAGACCAAGGAGTTTTCGAGGTTCGCCCGCAAGGCGGATTTGAAAAGTGCGGATCTGCTTGATGCCGCCCAGGCTGTGGCGTCCGGTCAATGGGACGCAGACCTCGGCGGCGGCGTATTCAAGCAGAGGATCGCCCGGGATGGCGGCGGCAAGTCCGGCGGCTTCCGGACGATCATCCTGTTCAAGGTCGGCGGACACAGTTTCTTCGTCCACGGCTTTGCCAAGAACGAGAAGGCGAACATCACGCCCAAGGAACTCAAGGCGCTGAAGGCGTTGGCGGCCACCTTTCTGACCCTCGACCTGAGCGCCCTGGAGACGGCGAAATCCGCCGGTGAGATTGCAGAGGTTACGATCGATGACGAAGTCGGCGGGCAAGACTGAAGGCGGTATACTCGGGACGGTTCACAAGACCGCTGCCGGCCTGCATCGCGCCGGCGTCATCGACAAGGCGACCATGCGCGAGTTCGACGTCCTGTGCCTGACCCCGGTAACGCCCATGGCGCCGGAGGAAATCAGGGCGCTGCGGGAACGCGAGCAGGTCTCCCAGCCCGTGTTCGCCAGCTACCTGAACGTTCGCAAAGATGCTGTCAGCAAATGGGAGCGCGGCGAAAAACGACCTGACGGCCCTTCGCTGAAATTGCTGAACCTGGTGAAGTCGAAGGGACTGCAGGCCATTGCCTGACCCTAGCCCAACGCTGGCTCCACTAAGCGTTTAAGGCTCTCTCTAGATGGGCGCAAGGCAAAAAATTTCGTTCTATTCAACCTCTTTCCGAAAGCCGCACATGAAGAACACTTGTTATGCCTCTCTCTAGATAGCTGATCTTACTGACCTATTCGCCCTAAACACCCCTCCGCACCTCGCGGCTTTTATCCTGCCATCGGAGTTTTCTGGTCCCTGATCCCGTCATTTCTGCGACTTCACCGTCGAACGCCCTATTCCCGGAATGGTGGGATTCCGGCATTATAGTAGGGATTGGGGGGTCGAGTTGGAGGTCTGAAACCTTGGTCAAATGGAGGACCACCACCACCCTCTGCGAGTGGCGCCTTCCCTTGCTCGATCGACACAGGTGACGTCGTATCCCAGTGCTGCCTACGGGAGACGCACATTGACTACGCAGGATCGGCAAGCAGAGCTCCCATCAAGGCGCTACCAGAGCATCGCCGACCTTCCAGCGCTCATCGCCTTTGCGAGCGCCTGCACTGCCCAGCGCTCGCCCCTCCGTTCATCCTGGCATCCGGGTGACATAATCTGGGCGTTGCAAACGCGCGCCGACCAGCCGCAGCCGTGCCGCTTCTGGTCGGGTCCCGACCAAGTCGAGGGGCTCGCCTGGTTTCAAAGCGAAGGCGAGGTCTGGATAGAGACCCTCCCCGCTAGCGAGCATCTGTTCCGCACCGCCGTCCACTGGGCCGAGGACGCCTGCCGGCGCCGCCCTGCCAGCCAAGGCCAGCCCGCCGAAAGGCGACTCCAGATCCGTGCACAGGCTGCCGACCTCCGCCGCATCACGATGCTCGAGGAACTCGGCTATCGGAAAGCTGAACTTGATAGCGTCTGCTTCGGGCGCGACTTGAACGGCCACATACAACCGCCTGAACTGCCACCCGGGTATGTGTTGAGGGACAGCATCGACGTCGACCCTGTGCTACGCGCCGCCGCCCACCGAGGAGCTTGGGATCACCTGGAACATCTCGGCATCTCAGCCCTCTCGCAGTTTTCGGCGGAAGCCTATCTCAGTCTGATCGCCCTACCTGTCTATGACCCTTCGCTCGATATCTTGGCCGTGGCGCCGGATGGCAGTTTAATCGCAACTTGCATTTGCTGGGCGGACGAAGCGAGCGGCGTTGGCGTATTCGAGCCGGTCGGCGTTGCACCCGTCCATCGGGGCCGGCGGTTGGCCGGAGCCGTCATGCTCGAAGCGCTCGCAAGACTAGGTGCGCGCGGCCTCATCGAAGCTCGCGTCGGCACCGCCCACTTCAATCACGCAGCCATCGCCGCCTACCGCGCCGCCGGTTTCGAGCAGGTGGATTTATCGCATTGGTGGGCGAAAGCGATCGACACATAGACTCGTCATGCGCCCGATCTGGGCTGAAGGTCACGTTACGCGCTGCCAATCAGCGCGGGTAATCTCGTATTCCACATCACCAAGATGACTGTCTGCCAGAGGATCCGGCCAGTCGAAATAGACTGTACGGACATAGGTAAGACCTGCCTTCTCCAAGACCCGTCTAGAAGCATGATTGGCAGCCATTGTCGTTGCCACGATCCGATTCAACTGCATTTCGACGAAGCCCTTTTGCACCAAGGCGCGCGCGCCTTCTGACGCCAACCCTTGGCCCCACGCCGAGCGGCAGAGCCTATAGCCAAGTTGGGCGACAGCCTCGCTGTGGGGCGTCAGGGAAAACCAGCCGATGAAGGTCTGAGACGCAACCCCAACGGCGGTCCAGATGCCGCGCTCGCCCCCACGCGGCATCAGGAAGTCCGCTTTCGGATCGAGCCCATCCTCGGGCGTCGGACGTCCACCGTTTATAAAGCGCATGACCTCGGCGTCACGTTCGAGCGCAATCAGATCGCCCCTGTCGGCCTTTCGCACCGGCCGCAGGGATAGTCGAGGCGTATGGAGGGTTGCCGATTTATCAACTTTCACGCTGCCTCTCATCATTCATTTAGTGGCCCAATACACTATTTGAAGCGTCCCGGGTTCTCATGGGGCGGGTTCTTTTAAGTCACGTGACTATATCGAGGGTCTCTCGCGCCTCATAGTAGTTGGCTTCAGCCTCGGCGGGCGGGATATGCCTGATGGGACCGGACAAGCTATGATTGCTGAATCAGTCGATCAACCCCGGGTGTTCGAGCTCGACGCCGAGCGGTCATTCGATATTGTCTCGCCGCTGCCTTGACCTCATGAAGTCCCCATGATCGCGATTTCGATCATCGTTACGCCTTTCGAGCCGAGCGCCGTGCGCGCAGTCGGCGGCCGAGGTCTGCACGTCTCCGGATAGTCGCGGGCGAGGCTGACTGCCGTTCCCGCACGCCCGGGGACGTTAAGCCCAAGCCCTCATCTCAGACCTTCCAGCGACCAAGAGGCCGCCATGCTTTCTATTTATAAAGCCAATGGGCTCGTCCACTGGACCGAGCGCGACATTCGCCTGCGCGATATGATGACCGCGCACTTTGCGGGCGAGGTCAGCGCATTCCTCAAGACCACCAACCCGGCCTGGGACGTTCGCCGCGTCGAGGCGCCGATCCTGACCCCGCGCGAACTCATCTCGGCCGCCTACGGCGCGGACGACGTGTTCGTGCAGGCGAAGCTCTCTGAGCACGACCACGAACTGGTCCTGCGTCCGGAGACCACGCCGTCGACCTATGTCTACATGCAGCACCTGCTCAACAGCCACCAACGCGTCCGTCCCCCGCTGTGCGTATGGCAAGCCGGCAAATCGTTTCGGCGCGAGCAGGACCAGCCCACGAAACACGTGCGGCTCAAGGAGTTTTGGCAGCTCGAATTCCAGTGCGCCTACACCTCAGACACCGCCAACGACTATCACGGCGGCTGCCTCGAGCCGGTCCGTCGAATGATCGGCGCCATGACCCGACTACCGACCCGCGTTGTGCCTTCCGATCGCTTGCCGGCCTACTCGCAGGTCACCATGGATTTGGAGGTCGACAACGGCGACAGGTGGATGGAACTGGCGTCCATATCGCGCCGCAAGGATTTCCCGCAGACGGTTCGTGTCGGGTCGAAGGGCGGCGACGAGCGCGAGGTCGACATACTCGTCCTCGAAGTCGCCATCGGCCTCGATCGATGCGTCCACGCCTGGAACCAGGCGGAAACTCTCTGAGCGCATCTCCGGCGCTTCACTTGGCCCGCCCGCGACCTCGGCGCTCGATCGCCGGGAGCCGCGGGCGGGAAAGAGCCAGACCCCTCGGTTCGAGTCAGTTCCGCCGCAGGGCCACCGCGATGGGTAGGCTCGCGGCGCGCAGCATGGGCGCCGCGCCGGCCACAAGACCGATGGCGAGCGCAAAGAGCGTCGCGCCGGCTGCAAGTTCAGGCGTGACATGCAGCGGCAGCCCAAGCTGGCCGGCCGAGACGGTGCGGTTGCTGAGCAACAGCAGGGCTGCGGCTATGCCCACGATGGCGCCGGTCATGACATCGCTCCTGCCTTTCAGGGCATAGAGTATCCCGCTCCAGACCCCTTGGCGGCTCCAGCGATTGAACCTGTTGTAGACCGTCGTGTAGGGCCCGTACTCGGGTGGGCAGTCGCGCCACCGGGCGCCCGAGCGAAGCATGTGCACGATGCCGATGACGATCCGCCGGATGGCTCCCTCATCATGCAAGACACAGCGCTTGCCGCCTGAACCCGCGCGACCGACGCCGGGGTCATGCGCGCATGATCCCGGCCACAAACAGAGAAGCGGACACTTCACGAGTTCCAAAAACCGGACAGATTGACTCGCTAGCGACACTCTGACTGCGACGGTGGGCGCCCCCGGAGTCTCCTGACAGAATGCTGTCAGTTGGCCTAAGATACCCAGCGGCGGGGCGCAAAGGAGGCCCCGTGAATGACAACACCTGTCCTCGAAATTGCAGAATTCCGCACGACCGGAGAGACCTCGGACTTCGTAGCCGCCGCCGAGGCCATCACCCCCTGGCTGGCGGCGCAGCCCGGGTTTCGCGCCCGTCGGCTGGCCGAGATTGAGGAGGGCGTCTGGATCGACTGCGTGGAGTGGGACGACATCGAGTCCGCGAAATCCGCCGCCGACCGGATCCTGGAGACCGACGCCGCCGCGGCCTTCATGGCCCGGATCGACTTCAGCTCCCTCACCATGCGCCACGCCCGCATTGTGATCTCACGGTAGATGCGCCGCGCCGACCGCCTCTTTGCGATCCTGCAGGCGCTGAGAGGCGGTCACCTTCGGACTGCGGCCTCGCTGGCGGAAGGCCTCGAGGTCTCGGTCCGGACAATCTACCGGGATATTTCCGATCTTCAGGCGAACGGCGCGCCGATCGACGGCGAAAGGGGCCTGGGCTTCCTGCTCAGGGACGACTTCTTCCTGCCCCCTCTCGCCCTGACGCCTGTCGAGCACGAGGCCCTGCGCTGGGGCCTGGCGCTGGCG
The DNA here is from genome assembly GCF_020402505.1 of Phenylobacterium sp. Lineage (GTDB taxonomy): Bacteria > Pseudomonadota > Alphaproteobacteria > Caulobacterales > Caulobacteraceae > Phenylobacterium. The sequence continues at coordinate 38,290 of NZ_JADBZL010000077.1, forward strand.
GCGGCTCACGGGGATGAAGCCCTCTCCGGGGCGGCCCAGGATGTGCTTTCAAAGCTCGGGGTCAGCCAGGCCCCCTTCCATGCCACGCCTTCGCTGACGCCCCTGCAGAAGAAGATCATGCAGGGCGTAAGGGAGGCGCTGTCGCGGTCAAGGCGGCTCGAGATCACCTATGAGGACAGCGCGGGCGCCGTGTCCGCCAGGACCGTCCGGCCCCTCGGCCTGGAGCACTGGGGTCGGGTCTGGACGCTGACGGCCTGGTGCGAGAGCCGCAATGACTTCCGTGTATTCCGGATCGACCGAATACGCAGCTTCAAAGACGGGGCGCCCTTCAGACCCGAGTCCGGCCGGACGATCGGGGACTTTGTTGCGGCGGTGCGCGCGCAGGCGAGGCGTCAGGATGGATAGGCCGGTGTCGGAGCTTCGGGGTCTTGGGACGGTATCCTCCCGCCTGCTGGCCAGCGTCGGCATCCATCGGGAATCCGATCTGAGGTCGGTCGGCCCGGTCGAGGCCTTCGCCCGGGTCCGGATGGCTGCAGACCCCCGGGTCAGCCTCAACCTCCTCTACGCCCTGCAGGCCGCCCTTCTCGGCATCGATTGGCGCATGCTTTCCCCGGAGGTCAGGCGCGCCCTGCGCGACGAGGCTCTCGGACAGCGGCGCGGGCGGCCCTGAACCCGCCCCGCCGCCCTACCCCACGGGCAGCCCGACCCGGTACTGGATGAACCCCGTTCGCAGGGCGACCTTCTCGTAGAGCGCGATGGCCGTGGCGTTGTCCTCGCGGGTCAGCCAGTAGACGCGGCTGGCGCCCTGGGGCGTCGCCCGCTCGCAGACAGCGGCGATCAGGTGGAGCGGTGGCAGAGGACGTGGACAGCCCCGACCAGGGCGCCGTCCTGCAGGTCGCCCAGCACGAACATCGGCTCGGAAGGGTCCATCAGCCGGCGACTTCAAAGATCGCGCAGGTCCGCATCCGCTCCCCAGGGAAGCGACCCTTCGTGACCGCCCGGGCCGCCCGCCAGGCGACGGAAGTCCCGAAACCCCCGATTCCGCGCCAATTCCGGCATTTCCCACAGGTGACATATGCGGCAGGGCTTGGCAGGTTGTCCGGAGCGATTCCCTGCTTGAAAGGTCTTCCATGAACATTTCCGATCTGGTCGACGCCGTCGCGGCGACTGACTCCAAGCTGACCAAGGCCCAGGCCAAGGCCGCAATTGAAGCGACTTTCGCCGCCATCCGCGGCGCCGCCGTGAAGGGCGACGAAGTCTCCATCCCAGGTTTCGGCAAGTTCGCCGTCCAGTCCAAGCCGGCCCGCACCGGCCGCAACCCCTCCACCGGCGCGACCATCCAGATCGCCGCTTCCAAGGCCCTGAAGTTCAAGCCCGCCAAGGCGCTCAAGGACGCCTTGGGCTGAGGATACGCGTCGCGGACCGGCGGTGACCGCCGGTCCGGCTTCGCCCCGTCGATGTCTGAGTGCGACACCGGGGCGCTATTCCTCAGCGCGGCTTCTCCAAAAGAAACCAGGTGCAGTCGTCCTGTGGGAAGTAATTATCCCGCCGGTAGATGAAGCCGTAGTCGATAAGGCTGAGGCCGAAGCGGTCCATCAGCTCGCCCGCGAAGTCCCGCTTGAACAGCCGGTCGGCATTGCCTCGGTAGGTTACCGTCACCGGGCTTGGGTTGTAGTACTCGCAGACAAGGATATAGCGCCGGGAGAGCGCAAAGAGGTTGTCGTAGACTCGCGGCAACTCGTCCGGATGGATGTGGATCAGGACGCCCTTGGTGAAGGCCAGGTCATAGGTCGTCGCCGCCGGGATGGTCTCGATGATTGTTTGTTGGTGGATCTCCGCGATCCTGAGGTCTCGGGCCTTCTGCGCGGCGTTCCCGTTGATCTCGTAGCCGCAGAGCGCGATTTCCGGGTCGATCCGGTTCAGGGCCTGGAGGTTCAGGCCGATGTTGCAGCCCAGCTCGACCACAGACCTGACACCCGGAGCCGACCGGAGGATCTTCCCGAACAGGACCACATTTGACGTGATGAGCGTCTCGCCCTGGTTCCTTGAGGCGTATTCGTCACCAAAACCTCCCGCCCAGAACGCCTCCTGATCGGTCTTGAACGTCATCAACTCTCTCCCGCGAACCTGCCAGGCCGCTGGTCATGCTTTGCTGCTTCCCGGTCGAGGTCAACTCGGTACAGGTCGCCGAGGGCCTGCGACCACAAACGATCCGCCTGCCCCTGCTTCCTCGGTGATCAGGCCAGCCCGAGTACTGCGGCCAGGACCATCAGGGTTCCGACCAGCCCCACCAGCCAGAACAAGGGGCGGATTTTCGGTATGGCCAGCAGGTAGACCACCGCGTGGGCGAGCCTCGAATAGAAGAACAGCTTGGCGCCGAGAGCCGTCGTGGCTCCCAGGGCCCCGGTCATCGCCGCAACGAGGATCAGCGGCGCAAACAGGATCAGGCCCTCGCGGTGGTTGTCCACCACCCGCAGGGCGCGGGCATGAAAGCCTTCCGGCGGACTGAGCCCGTCCCGGGAGTCGGCCATGACCTGGGCTCCCTTGGCGCGGACACCCGCAACCGTCTGGATGAGAACAAGAACCAGAAGCAGAACGGTTGAATAGACAAGAAGCCTGAGTTCGATCGGCATGTTTCCCTCCCATGGGCGCCGGACATAGGGTCGACCGGTCGCGGAGCCTGAGACTCTTCCGCTTCCCGTCCGACGTCAACGGCCCCTTGGCGACAGTCATCCGACGGGTGATGATGGCGGCTGCAGGAGATGACAGCATGATGACCCGGACCGTCCGGCGATGCGCCCTGGGCGCCGCCCTCTTCCTCGCAGCCTGTTCCGCCGGCGGCTCCCCGGACCCTCTGGCCGGCTTCGGGCCCGATCCGCGCCTGCCGCCGCCGACCCGGTCGATCGTGCCGCAGATCGGCATCGCCCAGCCTGTCGGCTGGCAGGGGTCGGAAGCCCCCCGAGCGCCGGAAGGGTTCGAAGTCACACGCTTCGCGGGCGCCCTGGCCCACCCACGGTGGCTTCTGGTCCTGCCCAACGGAGACGTTCTGGTGGCCGAGTCCTCTTCGGAGAAGAAGGGCAAGCCAAGTTTCCGAGACCGGGTCGCCAACCTGCTGATGGGTCAGGCGGGCGCCATCCAGCGCACGAGCCCGAACCGGATCACCCTGCTCCGTGACTCCGACGGAGATGGTCTCGCGGAAGTGCGGACCCTCTTCGCCGAGAACATCCGCCGGCCCTTCGGCATGACCCTGGTGGGCGAGAACCTCTACGTGGCCCAGGACGACGGCATCGTGCGACTGCCCTACCGCACGGGCGACACCAAGGCCACCAGCGAGCCGGAGCGGGTCTTCGACCTGCCCGCCGGCCGCAATCACCACTGGACCAAGACGGTGCTCGCCAGCCCGGACGGCAAGACCCTCTACGCCACGGTGGGATCCAACTCCAACATCGCGGAATTCGGCATGGAAGAGGAGGCAGGACGCGCCGCCATCTGGGCGATCGATCCCGCCACGCGCACCGGTCGGCTGTTCGCCACCGGACTTCGCAACCCGGTCGGGCTGGACTTCGAGCCCGTCACCGGCGCCCTTTGGACCGCGGTCAACGAGCGCGATGAAATGGGCCCTGATCTTCCTCCGGACTACATGACCAGCGTCCGGGACGGCGGATTCTATGGCTGGCCCTACAGCTATTTCGGCCAGATCGTCGACGAGCGGGTCAAGCCGCCCCGGCCCGACCTCGTGGCTAAGGCCCTGAAGCCCGACTATGCGCTTGGATCCCACACCGCCTCGCTAGGCCTGGCGTTCTACCGGGCCAACGCCTTCCCGGCGAAGTACAGGGGTGGAGCTTTCGTCGGTCAGCACGGATCCTGGAACCGCAAGCCCCTGAGCGGCTATCAGGTCGTCTTCATACCCTTCGCCGATGGCAAGCCCTCCGCCCCGCCCGAGGTCTTCCTGGATGGCTTCCTGACCGAGGACGGAAAGACCCGGGGGCGTCCGGTCGGCGTGGCCGTGGACCGGACCGGCGCCCTCCTTGTGGCGGATGACGCGGGCAAGGCGATCTGGCGGGTGGCGCCCAAGCGGCCCTGATCCGCCGGGACGTCAGCCGAAGGTCTTCCTCAACCGGAACTGGATGGCCCCGTCGTACTGCAGGTCGCGAAAGTCCCTGTACTGCAGGGGCGCCGTATTGCGAGGACCCGACCAGACGTCGCGGACCCGCGTCGTGTCGCGGACGAGGGATTGCAACTCCACCCGCAACGACAGGTCCGGCTGCGCCTTCCATTCCCCGAAAATCTGAATGACGACCCCGCTCTTGAGGGTCTCGATCTCGGTCAGCCGATAGTACCGGTCGATATAGGGGCTGAAGATGTCAAAGCCCCAGGTCGACCTGAAGTACGGCAGGTCCTGGGTGTAATGGAGCTCCCACTCATTGTCGCGGACGGCGGAGATCTGGGGGGGCGAACCAAAGATCTGCAGGGCTGAGATCGGGCGCGGTCGGCCGGTTGTGGGGTCGGTGACCTCGGTCTGGCGAAGGGATGCCTGGGCCTTGAGGGTCGCCTGCTTCAGGCCGATGCCGTCCAGGGGCGTACTGAGGCTCACCTGCAACTCGTTGCGCCATCCGTCGCCAATATTCGCCGGGGCGTCGGCGACGACGCTGCCGAGAGAGACCGGCGCCCGGTCGATGACGTCCTTCAGATCAGAGCGGCGCAGGGTCACGGCAAAGACCCCGCTCTTGAGGAACCGGCGCTCAATGGCAAGCTCCCCCACCCAGGCCTGCATCGGAGACAGGTCCGGATTGCCGGCGGCGACGGCCCCGGTCTGTGTGACGCTGTTGTTCGCGACGAAGTCGTCGAAGTTGAGCTGGGTGACTTCCCTTTCAATGCGAGCCCGGACCTGAAGGGACTCCATGGGCGACCAGGTGACTGTCGCTCGGGGCTTGGTGAAGGACAGAGACTTTTCAAGCGCCACATCGCCGGACGACGTGACCGTGGAAGCCTCCTGCCGGAGCCCGAACTCGAAGGCCAGCTGGGGCGAGGCGCGAACCACGGCGACCGCGAAGGCCTCCCCGCGTCTCTCCTCCACGGTCACATTGGCGGCGGGCAGGGGAACAAGGCCATTGTTGATCCTGAGACTCGTGACGGAATCCAGCGTGTTCAGCGCCCCTTCAATCCCGGCCTCCAGGTTCAGCGTCGGGCTGGCCGTCCGTCGGAAGTGGACCCGACCGACTGTCTCCGAAACGTCCTTCTCATTCCGGAAGAGGCGATTGAGGGTCGGGCTGTCGAACCGGGCGTAGTTGTCCGTCTTGTTCCACTGCTGGAAGGCCACGAGATCCAGCTGGTTGGGTCCCGCGCGCCGGTTCCAGCGCAGGCCCAGCTCGCTCTGCGCGCGGTCCTCGGCGAAGTACTGGAACTCCCGGTAGACGGACGGATAAGTGATCTTGTCGTAGTACTCGCCGTCTGCATCCCCGCCGATGTAGGCGCCGTTGAGCCTGAGCCGCCCCCCGGCCAAGGGCGTCTCATAGGCGCCGACCAGCCAGCGGCGGGATCCCTGGGCGTCGTTGTCGATCTTGGAGCGGATCAGCGTGTTTCCGTTGGCGTCGACCCGGATCCGGGTCCCGTCCCCGGCCATTTCCTGGGGGCCCTTGCCGATCACAAACGAGAGCTCGACCAGTCTTTGGCCCTCGCGCCATTGCAACTCGCCCCGTGGACCAAAGAAGAACCGACCATCCGAGATAGGCCACATCGTCCAGACGAAGGCGCCCTTCAGGCCGGCCGAAGACTTGCGGATGACGTTGGCGATCACGGTCCGTCCCTGCATGTCGATGCCGGGCGCGCCCCCGCGGATGACATCGATGCGAAGGACGGAAGACACAGGGATCCGCCGGAGGATCTCTTCCAGAGAGTCGTTCTTCGAGACCGGCGGCTCGCCATCGATCAGCACGTTGCCGCCCGCTCCGGAAAGGCCCCGCACCGCCGCGCCCCGGTCGAAGGAGAAGCCGGGCAGTCGCTGAACCATATCGAGGGCGGTGGACGGGCCCACTTCGGCGAAGAAGGAGGGGGGATAGGAGATCACACCGCGCTCGGCCAGCTGGGCCGTCGCCTCGGGTGGCGGCGCCCCAGGGGATGCGGTCTCGGGCTCAGCGAGAGACAGGGCCGAGACGGCCGCAAGAACAGGCGCAAGCATGAGGGGTTACTCCTCCCGGCTGGTGAGTCTGACGCGCAAAGACCTCAAGGGCCAGAAAAAAGGCGCCTACCGGGTATTCAAACCCGTCCCATCACCGGCACCAGGGCCCCGGTCACGGCGGAGGCCGGCTCGGAGGCGAGAAAGAGGATGACGGCGGAAAGCTCGGTCGGCGAGACCCAAAGGGCGGGGTCCGCCTTGGGCATGTCCGCCCGGTTGGCCGGGGTGTCGAGGATCGAGGGCAGGACGGCGTTGACCGTGATCCCGTCGCCCTTCAGCTCCTCGGCCAGGCTCTCGGTCAGGCGGTGGACCCCGGCCTTGGACGCGGCATAGGCGCCCATGCCGGCGCCGGAGCGCAGGGCGGCGTTGGCCCCGACATTGACGATCCGTCCCGCCGGGGAGGCCCGCAGGTGCGGCAGGGCGGCGCGGCAGGCGTTGGACGCCGTCGCCACGTTCATCCGGTAGAGCCGGTCCCAGGTCGCAGGATCACCCCCGTCGAGGGTCTCCCAGGCGAAGCCGCCGGCGATGTTCAGGAGGGCGTCGATCCCGCCCAGTCCGGCCGCAGCGGCGTCCATGGCCCTGGAAGCTGCGGCAGGGTCGGTCAGGTCGACCCCGGGAAGGACAATGGCGCCCGGCCCGCAGTCGGCGACGAGGCCGTCCGGGGGCGCGGGCGCGAAGTCCAGGAGGGCGAGGCGCTCGCCGCCGGCCGCGGCGGCCCTGGCCACCGCGGCGCCGAGGGCCCCGAAGGCCCCCGTGACGACGATCCGCCTGCCGGTCACCGGCGCCTTACAGGCGCTCGATGATGGTCACGTTGGCCAGACCACCGCCTTCGCACATGGTCTGCAGGCCGTAGCGACCGCCCTTGCCCTTCAGGGCGTTGAGCAGGGTCGCCATCAGCTTGGTGCCCGAGGCGCCGAGGGGGTGGCCCAGGGCGATGGCGCCGCCGTTGACGTTCAGCTTGTCGGGGTCGACGCCGAGGCGCTGCAGGTAGGCGACGGGCACGGAGGCGAAGGCCTCGTTGACCTCGAAGACGTCGATGTCCTCGACCTTCATGCCGGCCTTCTTCAGGGCGCGCTCGGTGGCCGGAAGCGGGGCTTCCAGCATGATCACCGGGTCATGGCCCATGACGGACAGGTGATGGATGCGAGCCAGGGGGGTCAGGTTGTGCTCCTTCAGCGCGCGCTCCGAGACCACCATGACGCCCGAGGCGCCGTCGCAGATCTGGCTGGAGGAGGCCGCCGTGATCCGGCCGCCCTCACGCAGCAGCTTCACGCCGCGGATACCGTCGAGGCTGGCGTCGAAGCGGATGCCCTCGTCCACGGTATGGATCACGGTCTTGCCGTCGGCGTCCTTGATCTCGACGCCGATGATCTCGTCCTTGAAGGCGCCCGCCTGGGTGGCCGCGATGGCGCGCTGGTGGCTGCGATAGCTGTACTCGTCCAGCTGGTCCTTGGTCAGGTTGTACTTCTCGGCGACCATTTCCGCGCCCATGAACTGGGAGAACTGGATGCCGGGATAGCGCTCTTCCTGCCAGGGGCTCTTGGGCACGCCGAAACCGTTCTGGGCCGGCAGGGAGACCGACAGGCCCATGGGCACGCGGCTCATGCTTTCCACGCCCGCCGCGATCACCACGTCCATGGTGCCGGACATCACCGCCTGGGCGGCGAACTGCAGGGCCTGCTGGGAGGAGCCGCACTGGCGGTCGACGCTGGTGGCGGGGACGCTCTCGGGCAGCTTGGAGGCCAGGACGGCGTTGCGCGCGACATTGGTGGACTGCTCGCCCACCTGCATGACGCAGCCCATGACCACGTCCTCGATGGCGGCCGGGTCGATGGACGTCCGGTCCACCAGGTCGTTCAGCACGACGGCGGCGAGGTCCGTCGGGTGCCAGTCCTTCAGCTTGCCGCCCTTGCGGCCGCCGGCGGTGCGACCCGCCGCAACGATATAGGCCTCGGCCATGTCTTCGCTCCCATGTTCGCGCCCGGGCGATCCCGGGCCGCATCGGGGCGGGACCATAGGCCCCGGACGCGGGGGAAGCCAAGCCGTTCCGAACCGCCGGCGGCGGGTTCAGGTCGAGAATGTCTGCGCCAGGATGCGATTCAGGCCCTCGGCGTCGGTCGCATCGAAAGCCGCCGGGATCTCGGCGTCGACATCCAGGATGGCGATCAGCGCCCCGCCGGCGTCAAAGACCGGGCAGACGATCTCGCTGGCCGAGCGGGAGTCGCAGGCGATATGGCCGGGAAAGGCGTGGACGTCCTCGACGATCACCGTCTCGCGGCGCTGGGCCGCCGTCCCGCAGACCCCCTTGCCGAAGGGAATGCGCAGGCAGCCCAGGGTGCCCTGGTAGGGACCGAGGACAAGCTCGCCGGGTCGCGACGGATCGACCCGGTAGAAGCCCGTCCAGAAGAAGTGCGGGAAGGACTGGGCCAGCATGCCGGCCACCACCGCCATGCGCGCGGTCCGATCGGGCTCGCCCTCCAGGACGGAGGCGACCTCATCGGCCAGGGCGGCGTAGCGCGCGGCCTTGTCCACGGGGAGTTCTACGGAGTTGAAGGCTTCGGCCATGGGGCCTCTATAGCAGCACCGGACGACCGGCGGCGAGGCGGAGCATGATCACCCTGGATTTCGGCGGCGGCCTCCTGCTCGGCCTCGCCTCCAGCCTGCACTGCGCCGGCATGTGCGGCGGCATCGCCGCCTCCATCGCCCTGGCGGCGGCGCCTGGGGCCTCGACGGGCGGGCGGCTCATCGCCCTCCTCCAGGCCCAGGCGGGCAAGGCGGCGGGCTACATGACGGCCGGGGCGGCCCTGGGCTGGGCGGGCGCCGGCGTCTATGGGGCCCTCGACATGACCGAGGCCTTCGGCATCCTGCAGAAGGTCAGCGCGGCGGTCCTCATCTGGACGGCGCTCGGCCTGATGGGCCTCGTCCCCTCCCCCGCCATTCTCGGCCGGCTGTTCCAGCCCCTGTCGCGATGGATGCTGAGCGCCCGGCGCTCGGCGCGCGGCCTCGCCGCCGCCGCGGCGGGCCTGGCCTGGGGCCTGATCCCCTGCGGCATGGTCTACGCCGCCCTGCTCTACGCCCTGCTGGCGGGTGCGCCGGAGCGCGGCGCCCTGGTCATGGCCGGCTTCGCCCTGGGCGTCCTGCCCTCGGTGACGGCGACCGCCCTGGGCGCGGCGGGCCTGGTCCGGGCGGGCGCGCGACCCGCCCTGAGGCTCGCCGCCGGCGGCGCGCTCATCGCCTTCGCCCTCGCCACCCTGGTCTGGCCGGCGGGCGCCGCGCCCGGGCTCTGCCTTCCGGCGGCCTAGCGCTTGGCCGTGCAAGGCAGCAGCGCCGTCTTCGGAACCGTCGTTGCACCCCCTCACCCCGCTGCGCGGGGAGCTCCCCCTGATGGGGAGCAATGGGCTCCCTAATTCCTCCACCTCTTGAGGGGGAGGTGGGCCGCGAAGCGGACCGGAGGGGGTTTGCGGAGGCGCCGTTGCACCCCCTCACCCGGCTTCGCCGGGAGCTCCCCCTGATGGGGAGCAATTAGCTCCGTCATTCCTCCACCTCTTGAGGGGGAGGTGGGCCGCGAAGCGGGTCGGAGGGGGTCTGCTGAACCTCCGCAACCCCCTCGCCCCCCAACCGCCGGATCACCCCCGATTGAACCCCGGGCCACTTGGTGGAATGGTCCCGCCGGGTCCGCCTCCGGGCCACAGGACTCATTCAGGGAGCCGCCCCGTGATCGCCCAGGACATCGCCCAGACCCTCGTCGACCCCCGCGCCTATGCCGACGGCAAGCGCATCGACGACGCCTTTACCTACCTGCGGCGAGAGGCCCCGCTGGAACAGGCCCAGCCGGAGGGGTTCGATCCCTTCTGGGTGGTCACCCGCCACGCCGACATCCTGGAGGTCGAGCGCCAGAACGATCTGTTCCACAATGGCGACCGGGCCACGACCCTGGTGACCATCGAGGCCGACCGGAAGGTGCGCGAGATGATGGGCGGCAGCCCCCACCTCGTGCGCTCCCTGGTCCAGATGGACAACCCCGACCACATGGCCTACCGGCGCCTGACCCAGGGCTGGTTCATGCCGCAGAACCTGCGCAAGCTGGAGGAGCGGATCCGCGAGATCGCCCGGGGCTTCATCGACCGCATGGCCGAGCATGGCGGCCGCTGCGACTTCGCCCGGGACGTGGCCTTCCTCTATCCCCTGCATGTCATCATGGAGGTGATCGGCGTGCCGGAAGCGGACGAGCCGCGCATGCTCAAGCTGACCCAGGAGCTGTTCGGCAGCGCCGACCCGGACGTCAACCGGACCGGCGAGGAGATGGGCCGCAACGCCGACGGCGTCGACACCATCCAGTCCGTCGTCATGGACTTCATGATGTACTTCAACGCCATCACCGAGGACCGCCGGGCCAGGCCGCGCGACGACCTCGCCAGCGTGATCGCCAACGGCCAGGTTCACGGCGCGCCTCTCGGCCACCTGGAGGCCATGAGCTACTACATCATCGCCGCCACCGCCGGGCACGACACCACCTCGTCCACCACCGCCGGCGCCCTTTGGGCCCTGGCCGAGAACCCGGACCAGTTCCGGAAGGTCAGGGCCGACCCCGCCCTGATCCCGGGCCTGGTGGAGGAGTCCATCCGCTGGGTCACGCCGGTGAAGCACTTCATGCGCACCGCCACCGCCGACGCCGAGCTGGCGGGGAAGAAGATCGCCCAGGGCGACTGGATGATGCTCTGCTACCCCTCGGGCAACCGGGACGAGGCCCAGTTCGCCGACCCCTTCCGCTTCGACATCACCCGTAGCCCGAACAAGCACGTGGCCTTCGGCTACGGCGCCCATGTCTGCCTGGGCCAGCACTTGGCGCGGATGGAGATGCGGATCCTCTGGGAGGAGCTCCTGCCCCGCCTGGAGGCCGTGGAGCTGGACGGCGAACCCCGGAACATGGTCGCCAACTTCGTCTGCGGCCCCAAGTCGGTGCCCATCCGCTTCAGGATGAGCTGAGCCGGAGGCCCCCCATGGCCGAGGCCTTCAAGACCTGGCAGTGCCGCACCTGCGGCTACATCTACGAGGAAGAGTTCGGCGATCCGCCCGAGGGCCTGGCCCCCGGCACGCGCTGGGCCGACATCCCCGCCGACTGGATCTGCCCCCTCTGCGGGACGCCCAAGTCGGACTTCGACATGATCGAGCTCTGAATGCTGAAGATGAAATCCGCCTGCGAGCGCTGCACCGCCGCCCTCCCCGCCGACCGGACAGGCGCCTTCATCTGCTCCTTCGAGTGCACCTTCTGCGAGGCCTGCGCCGGGGGCGAGCTGGCCGGCGCCTGCCCGAACTGCGCCGGCGTCCTCCTCCCCCGCCCGCCCCGGGCCGCCGCCCTGCTCGGGCGGTTCCCGCCGCAGGGGTGACGACCCGTATTCGGGAATGCCGAATTACATGACTATCCGGCCGCCCTTCACACCAGAGTCATACGAGGCGGCGCTTTGTAATGAGTGGCCGTCCTCGGGCTAGTCTCGAGACCAGCGCGCCGGCAGCGCCTCTCATGGGTGAGTAACACGCAGACCGACCGACCTGTCAGCGGCCAGCCTGCAATTCGCAGAGCGCTCAAATAGCGCTTGGCAAGCCCGAAAAATGGTATTCACTCTACCTTGCAGTTTTCTTTTCCCGTGCGTCGAGAGAAGCCATGAGGTCTCTAATTCGCAATCTGAAGGAAAAATAGATTTCATGTGCGCGTCTTTGAAAATTGGAGATCGGAAATGAAAGTGACTTCAGAATTCAATAATCTCTGGGATAAGTTCAAATCACTGCCGAGGCGGGTCCGATATTTTTTCATTTTCCTGATGTTTTTGTTTCTCATGTCTCATTCTATGAACTATATTATGGATTTTTCTATAGGTTTCCGTGATGGTCTATTTAACCATCCTCATAGAGATAATGGATAGCAATTTTGATGCTGGATGTCCTTAACGGCCTAGGGCTGTGGAGAAGTGCGCGAAGCCGCAATGCCAACTGACCAGGCCGCTGCCTTCATTTGTTCCTTCGAGTGCGCATCCTGCGAGGCCTGCGCTTGCGTCCTTCCGCGCCGCCCGCCCCGGGCGGCGGCCCTTCTGGAGCGCTTCCCGCCGCAGGGGTGAGGGCGCCACACACGAAGAAGGCGGCGCCCCGCGAAGGACGCCGCCCGATTTCGTCGAGGGCCGTCTCAGGCCCGGATCACATCCGATGTAATGCGCACAGCTTGTTGCCGTCCGGATCGCGGAGGTAGGCCAGGTAGAGCTTGCCCGAACCGCC
>NZ_JADBZL010000078.1:0-6266 GCF_020402505.1 Phenylobacterium sp.
CAATCGACATCGCCGCCGCCGGCCTGACGCCATTCCCGATAGGCGCTGATCGAGGTCAGCCTGGCGCCGTCAAACCAGGGCGTGATCCAGTCGGCCTGCACCGAGACGCCCTTGTCGGTGATCTCCTTGCGGAAGCTCCGGTTCCCATAGTCGCGGAAGCTATCGACATCGACCGGGTTGGAGAGACCGGCGCCAGCCGGGGCCAGGGCGCTCACAACGGCTGCAGTGCCACCGTTTAAGATTTGGACTGCGCCACAGCAGCGCTCATCCCTCTCCGTATAGTCGAGCGCGACGTTGATATCGAGATCGGCCGAGGGGGTGAAAAGAACCTGAAGCCGACCCGTGTAAAAGTTCTGGTTGTTGTTATTGGGCTGATTAACGCTGTTGTAGTATCCATCGCGTGCCCGACCGGCCACATAAAGGCGGGCGGCGACCGCATCTTCGACGAGGGGACCGTTCAGCGACAGCGACGCCCCGAAGCCGTCGAAGTTGGACACGCCCACTTCGGACGCCGCGCTCAGATTGAATGTCGGTCGCTTGGTGATGACGTTGATCACGCCGGCGGTGGTGTTCTTGCCGAACAGGGTGCCCTGCGGCCCCTTCAGGACCTCGATGCGGTCGGGCTCGCCCAGGTCGGTGAAGGCGACGCCGTTGCGGGGCCGGTACACGCCGTCGATCACCACGCCGACGGACGACTCCAGGCCGGCGTTGTCGCCGACCGTGCCGATCCCGCGAATCCGCGCAGTCGTGACGGCGGCGCTCGACGTCGAGGTCACGATCAGACCCGGCGTGGCGATGGTGAGATCCTTGATGTCGCGGATGCCCGCGTCCTGAATCTGCTGCGCGTTGACCGAGGTCACCACGATCGGCACGTCCTGCAGGCTCTGTTCACGGAGCTGGGCGGTGACCACCACCTCGTCGACATAGTTTGGAGCGGTATCCTGCGCCTGGGCGGCGCCTGCGGCCATCAGGCCCGCGACGACCGCGACGGCCGAAGCACCCGCGAAATAAAGCCTCTTCATAATGGTGTAACTCCTTTCGCCCGCGGCCTGATCGCCTGGGCTTCCCTTCGACTCCGTCGCGACATAGGCGGTGGGCGCGTGAACCGCTATGACATTTTTGCAACAATTCGGGACGATCGGTGTTTGCGGGTCCAATCATCCGAACCCGCACATGCCGGAGGCAGTTGCGGAGCCTGCCTGCCGACAACCTGGGCGCCAGGTCCAACTCGGCGGGGGTGCATGGCGCCGCATGCGGTCATGAAGCTCGGCTTCAATCCGTAGCGAGCAAAGAAAAAGGAGCGGCGCAGAACGCCGCTCCTCTCGCTTTTCCGTCTTCGGATCGACTTAGAAGCCGCCGAATTTCTTCGAGACGCCAACCTTGAATGTGCGTCCGAAGGCTCGACCCGTATAGGGGTCGAAGTTCGTGTCGAAGCGAGCGAACGGGGCGCCCTCGTCGAACAGGTCAATGACCGAGGCGGTAATTGTCAGGTCATTGTCGCCCTTCCACCGATAGTGGAGGTCCTGCTGCAGGCTGGAGTCGATGGTCCGCCCCCGATCCAGCACGGGCGCGGCCAGGAAGATGTTGCCGGCCGCTGGGGACGGGAGATCGCCGCGCTCATCCTTGTAGTCGGTGATGTAGCGGGCGACCCAGCGCAGATTGTGCTGGTCGCGGGAGTACTCGATGAAGACGTTGGCCTTCCATTGCGGCATCGGCCGAATATAGCCGGCCGTCCGGTTGAAGCGTCCGACCGCGTCGAATGGTGCGGCGATCCGCACGCCATCAATCACGAGCGCATCCACCTTGTACTCCAGCACATAGCTCATGTCGCCGCCGAAGGTGACAGCAGCGCCCCCAAGCACATCCGGAATGGAGTACTCTGCGGAGGCGTCGATGCCGCTGGTGTTCACGTCGGGGCCATTGGCGATATTGACGCGAATACGCTCGAAGGTCGCGGCCGTCGGCGGATTGGCCGAGAACGTGACCCGGTTCGCAAACGGCGACCCGGTCGGATTGGCGAGCACATTGGCCAACAGCGGACCGAAGGGCTCAACGATGATCGGATCCTTGAAGTCGAAGCTCCAGAAGTCGATCGAGCCCTTGAAGTCACCCCGGTTAAAGACAGCGCCGACGTTGAAGGTCGTGGCCGTTTCCGGATCCAGAGCCGAATTGCCAAAGGTGTCGATCGCCTTGAACGCAGCGGCCTGCGCCACGAAGGCCAGGGACGTGAACTGGCCGCTGAGCTGGTTCAGGGAGGGTCCACGGAACGTCGTGCCGGCCGACCCCCGCAGCACCAGGTCCTCAGTGACTTCATAGCGCAACGAAAGCTTCGGGTTGGTCGTTGCCCCGATGCTTCCGCCATAGTCCTCATGGCGAATGGCCAACTGGCCCTCGAACTGCTCCGAGAACGGAAGGTTCAGCTCGGTGAACACGCCCCACACGTTGCGATCGACATCGGCCGGAGTCGTTGGAGCGAGGAAGCCGAACACGCCGGTCTTGGTGGTGCAGTTGGTCTGGCCGGGGACGGGGCACGGATTCTTTGTGAAGTCGGCGTTGTCATTCGGATCAAGGGCGTAAGCGTCGGTCCGATACTGCATGCCCGCCGCGAACGCCACATTCCCGCCGCCGAGCTGGAAGCCGGTTTCGCCGTTCACGACCGCGTCAAACACCGTGACCCTGGTGGTGGCCTCAGTGTAGGAGGCGCCGACAAGCCAGTTGGCGAGCGCCGGCGAGTTTTCTACTGACGCGACGAAGTTGGGGTTCGGAGCCGATGAGAAGGCGCCCTGCCTGATGGCGGTCGAGAAGGGGTTGTAGAACAGGCACCCATTGGCCCCGGGCGTCGTTCCGGTGCAGTTCGGGCCCCCGAGTCCGCCGAGAGCGCGGTTGAACCGATCCACAAAGGTGTCGTTGGTCGAGCGCTTGCCGACGTCCTCCATGTGCGTGAAGGCCAGATCCCAGCCCCAGCCGTTCTCGAACTCGCCCTTCAGGCCAGCCGAGATCCGGTAGGCCTCGTAGGAGCGACTTCCGACCTGCGCGCCGCCGCCGTTTCCGGGGAAGCCACCCCAGCCGAAGGAGCGCCCCATCCAGAGCACCGCCGGCGCCGTGGCGAGCCAGGGGTTGGCGGTGGCGAGCGAGGGGAACTGGCTGAGGAGGGCCTGGAAGCCCGGGTGCGACGTCGGAACGACGATGAACGGCCGCTGCGGCGGATAGGAAGGCGAGGTCTTCCACTTGGGCACGTCGGTGTTCGCGTACAGGACCTCGACATGGGCTTCCACGCCGTTGTCGAACCGGTGGTTGAGCTCGGAGAAGATCTGGTACCGGGTCTCCTCCTCGACGAGGTTGTCGAACGGAATGAAGCGGAACTGGCAGGCGCCGTTGGCGATGGTGCCGCCCACATTGGTGCAGCCGGGATCGATGACGTTGAGGGTGCCCGGAGCTGACGTACCAACCGCAAGAGCGTTCAAGATCCGCCCGGGATTACCAATTCCGGAGTAGCCGGACTGGGGATTCTCGGCGAACGACACCCTGGCGACGTCGACGTCGTTGAAGCTGGTTTCGGACCGGAAATTGTATCCGACGGTCGTCACCCAGCTGGTGTTATCGCCCTGCCAGCCATAGGCGAGCGAAGCGTTCCACTCACCGTCGGACCCATCAAAGGTCGAGTAATCGGCGCTGGCGACAAGGCCGGAGAGCCGGCGGTTGGTGATGAAGTTCACCACGCCTGCAATGGCGTCAGACCCGTAAAGGGCGGCTGCGCCGTCCTTCAGGATTTCGATGCGGCTGATGGCGGCGGCGGGAATGAGGTTGGTGTCGACGAAGGTCTGAGCGCTTTCGGCGATGCCGTAGGGCGCCGAAACCATCCGACGGCCATTCAGCAGCACGAGGGTCCGCGCCGGGCCGAGGCCGCGCAGGTTCACGTTGCTCAGGCCTTCCAGACCGTTGGACGAGAACTGGTTGGTCTCGCCGTCGGTCCCGCTCGAGACGCCGAGCGTCTTGATCAGGTCCTTGATGGTGGGCGTGCCGACCTTTTCGAGATCGGAGGCGGTGAGCACGTCCACCGGCAGGGCCGCGTCCTCGGGAGTGCCGGCGATGAAGGAACCGGTGACCACGACCTCCTCAACGGTCGCCGGACCGGAGCCCTGCGCCTGCGCGGCGCCCGCCGCCATCAGGCCCACCGCAACCGCGACGGCCGACGCGCCATAAAAGTACCGACCCTACATGGTGTTTCCTCTCCCTTCGCCGGCGGCCTGATTGCCTGAACTGCGCGGCGCCATCTGAGATGACGCTGCCACGTCTAGGAAGGGATGCCTATGACAAAATTGCCACAACTTGGGACGATCTTCGCCCTTGCGTCCAATCAAGCGAGTCTGGGTGTTTCCTGCGCAGATTCGGGGCTGCCTGCCGACGTCAGAGGCGCCGGCGGAGGCGGGAGGGCTTAGGTGAGTGGTCCCGGCGCCCCTCAGTCGGCTTCGCCGGCAGCTCCCCCGCAGGGGAGCAATTAAGATGCTGAAATTCCTCCACCTTCCAGGGGGAGGTGGCGCGCGCAGCGCGACGGAGGGGGTCTGCCGAGGCGCCGTCGCAGGCCACGCAGCCAGGTCAGATGGACCGGGCGACGACCTCCTTCATGATCTCCGAAGCGCCGCCGTAGATGCGCTGCACCCGGGCGTCGCGCCACAGGCGGGCGATGGGGTACTCGTTCATGTAGCCGGCGCCCATGTCTCGCAGATCATGGACGCGGACTGGTCGACCTTCGTCCTGTCCTACTGGGTTCGCGACCGGGGGGTGTATTCACTGGAGGAGGGGGTCCGCCGGATCACCTCGGCGCCGGCCCGGGTGCTTGGCCTGACCGACCGGGGCGTCCTGGCCCCGGGCCAGCGGGCGGACATCAACGTCATCGACCTTGCGGAACTGCGCAGCCTCCAACCGCAGATCGTCAACGACTTCCCGGGCGGCGCTCCGCGTTATGTTCAGCGCGCCCGCGGCTACCGGGCCACCGTCGTGAACGGCAGCATCAACATCGAGAACGACCAGCACACGGGCGATCGCGCCGGCCGCGTCCTGCGCCGGGTGCACTGAGCGGGTCGCCTTCGGGACCCAGCTTCATCGCAACTCCTCTTGAAGCTGAAACTGCGCCAGAGCGGACCCCCGCCTCCGGCGCTCTTTTTTCTTCAGGGGTGGATGATCCCCCGGATCATGGCCTCGGTGAACAGGTTCGCCCCCGACTCGGGATTGTCGCCAGGCTGCCACCAGGACAGCTCCGAGGCGGCGTTGATCCCGGCCGTGAGAATCTGGGCGGTGATGGCCGTGTCCAGGGCGCGGATGGATCCGTCGGCGATCCCGTCGCAGAGCATGGACCCAAGCCGGATGGAAATCTGCCGAAGACGGAAAATCAGGTCCGCGCGGATCTCCTCCGGCACCGTCGACAGGGCGCTGGTCCGAAGCAGAGGGGCGGGCCCCACCTGCAACTGGACGACGGCGCTGAGCAGGGAGTGCATCACCTCCAGGCCTTCGCCCCCCGCCGCCTCCGCGGCGTCTATGGCGCGCCAGAGGACGTCAAAGGTCCGCTGGAAGCAGGCCACCACCAGATCATCCTTGGTGGCGTTGTAGTGGTAGAAGGCGCCCTTGGTGACATTCAGCTTCGAGGAAATCCGGTCAACCGACGCCCCGTGATAGCCTTCATCATTGATCAGCTGGGTGGCGGCCCGCAGGAAGTGCTCGGCCGAGCCCTCGTCGATCTCCTCACCGCCGGGCTGGAGGTCAAGGACACGGGCGCCGGGGACATTCCCGCCCCTCGGGATCCCGTCCAGCAGGATGGAGGCGATCCTCTGGCTGATGCGCGGATAGTCCTCGACCCGCCAGGTGTAGATCCAGGCGCTGACGAAGGTCAGGGCGCTGATGAGCAGGTGGGTGCGTCCGTTGAGGTCCGCCCGGGTGCGGTTCTCCCGGCGGTCCAGCAGGGCGCGGACCGTCCGGAACATGCCGACATACGCCTCGTTCACGGAGGCGCTGTTGAGGGCCCTGACGTCGTTGAAGACGGTCAGAGGCTCCGCCTCACCCAGTTCGATGCGCTGCTGGAGGCCTATGAACTGGTCGATGAAGATCTGGACCCGCTCGCGTTCCGTGACATGGCCGCGCGCAGCATCGGCCATCTCGCGGATCCGGCCGATGCTGCGCTCAAAGGCCGCCGCCGCCAGGTCCTCCTTGTTCCGGAAATAGTAGATGACCCCTGTGGGTACGAGGTCGAGGCGGGCGGCGACGTCGCCCAG
>NZ_JADBZL010000079.1:0-5040 GCF_020402505.1 Phenylobacterium sp.
CGCCGGCTGGCGCGTGCTGGGGCACCCGGGCGCATGAGGCGGGCGGCGCTTCCCCTCCTGGGTCTGGCGGGCCTGCTCCTGGTGGGCTGCGCTTCCACGAGCACGCCTGATGGCGACGTGGCGACCTACGACTCGCTGCGTCAGCTGCGTGAGCGGTGCACGGCGCAGGGCAAGGACCTGGCTCCGAAGCCGGGCGGAAACGAACGGCGTCTGTCCGGCTATGAATGCAGGGGAAGGTAGACCGACATGCTGAAGCGCATTTCCCAGGCGGTCCGGGGCGCGGCCCTCTCCGATTTCATCGGCGCCTTCGGCATGGCCATGGTCTACATGGTCCGGCCCAAGGCCACGGTCATCTATCCTTACGAGCGCGGCCCGCAGTCGCCGCGCTTCCGGGGCGAGCACGCCCTGCGGCGCTATCCCAGCGGCGAAGAGCGCTGCATCGCCTGCAAGCTGTGCGAGGCCATCTGCCCGGCCCAGGCCATCACCATCGAGGCCGAACCCCGGGAGGACGGCAGCCGCCGGACGACCCGCTACGACATCGACATGGTCAAGTGCATCTACTGCGGCCTGTGCCAGGAGGCCTGCCCGGTGGACGCCATCGTCGAGGGCCCGAACATCGAATTCGCGGTCGAGACCCGCGAGGAGCTCTACTACGACAAGGAACGCCTGCTCGATAACGGAGACCGTTGGGAGCGGGAGATCGCCAAGAATCTGGAACTGGACGCGCCCTACCGGTAGACCCGGGCGGCGATTCCGAACGCACTGAAACCCCGCCGGCTCCTCCCGGAGCGCGGCGGTCCAAGAAGAGGGGCTGAACCCGGTGGCCTTGCAGGCAATCGCATTCTATCTGCTGGCGGCGGTGACGATCGCGGCGGGGTTCGGCGTGGTCTCCGCCCGAAACCCCGTGCATTCGGTCCTCTTCCTCATCCTCGCCTTCTTCTCGGCGGCGGGCCTCTTCGTCCTCATGGGGGCGGAGTTCCTGGCCATGCTGCTGGTGGTCGTCTACGTCGGCGCCGTCGCGGTCCTCTTCCTGTTCGTCGTCATGATGCTGGACGTGGACTTCACCGCCCTGCGCCAGGGCTTCGCCCGGTCCATGCCCCTCGGGGCGGCTGTGGCGGGCATCCTCGCCTTCGAGATGGTGGCGGTCTCGGCCGCGGTGGCCAACCGCGGCGCGGCCGGCGACTCCCAGGGCCCCCTGGCGCCGGCGCCGGACGCCCCTAACGCCGAGATGATCGGCCGGGTGCTCTACACCGACTATGTCTACTTTTTCCAGGCGGCGGGGCTGGTCCTGCTGGTGGCCATGATCGGGGCCATCGTCCTGACCCTGCGCCACAAGCCCGGGGTCAAGCGCCAGGTCATCGCCGACCAGGTGGCGCGGACCCCCGAAACGGGTATGCGCGTCGTCTCGGTCAAGCCGGGTGAAGGGATCCAGGAATGATCATCGGCCTGTCCCACTACCTGGCGGTCGCCGCCATCCTGTTCACGATCGGTGTGTTCGGGATCTTCGTGAACCGCAAGAACATCATCGTCATCCTGATGTCGATCGAGCTGATCCTGCTGGCGGTGAATATCAACTTCGTCGCCTTCTCGGCCTACCTGCACAACGAGATCGGCCAGATCTTCGCGATGCTCATCCTCACCGTCGCCGCGGCCGAGGCCGCCGTCGGCCTGGCCATCCTGGTGACCTTCTTCCGCAACCGCGGCGATATCGCCGTGGACGACGCCTCCGTGATGAAGGGCTGATGTCTCCAGATGACTGCTGAAGTCCTTCTTCCCATCATCGTCTTTGGCCCTCTGGCCGGGGCGATCATCGCCGGCCTGTTCGGCGCCCGGCTCGGCGCCCTGGCCTCCCAGGCGGTCACCACGGGCCTGCTGGTCCTCTCCGCAGTCCTGTCCTGGGTGGTTTTCGCCCAGTGGACCTGGGGCGACCTGGAACCCTTCACCCTGACCCTCGCCCCCTTCATCCATGTGGGCGAGTTCATCTCCAACTGGTCCATCCGCTTCGATGCGTTGTCCGCCGTCATGCTGGTGGTGGTGACCAGCGTCTCGGCCCTCGTCCACATTTACAGCTGGGGCTACATGGCCGAGGACCCGGCCCGGCCGCGCTTCTTCGCCTACCTGTCCCTCTTCACCTTCGCCATGCTGGCCCTGGTGACAGCCGCAGACTTCATGCAGCTGTTCTTCGGCTGGGAAGGCGTGGGCCTGGCGTCCTACCTGCTGATCGGCTTCTGGCATCACAAGGACAGCGCCAACGCCGCCGCCATCAAGGCCTTCGTGGTCAACCGGGTCGGCGACTTCGGCTTCGCCCTCGGGATCATGACGGTCTTCTGGATGTTCGGCTCCATCCAGTTCGCCGAGGTCTTCGCGAACATTGACGAAATCGCCGGGTCGAAGTGGCGCTTCATCGGCTATGACTGGTCGGCGGTGGACCTGGCCTGCGGCCTGCTGTTCATCGGCGCCATGGGCAAGTCGGCCCAGTTCTTCCTTCACACCTGGCTGCCCGACGCCATGGAGGGCCCGACCCCGGTTTCGGCCCTGATCCACGCCGCCACCATGGTGACGGCGGGCGTCTACATGGTCTGCCTCCTGTCGCCGATGTTCGAGGTCGCCCCGGTCGCCCGGGACATCGTCACCGTCATCGGCGCCGTCACGGCCCTGTTCGCCGCTACGGTCGGTCTCGCCCAGAACGACATCAAGCGGGTCATCGCCTATTCGACCTGCTCGCAGCTCGGCTACATGTTCTTCGCAGCCGGGGTGGGCGCCTACCAGGCGGCCATGTTCCACCTGTTCACCCACGCCTTCTTCAAGGCGCTTCTGTTCCTTGGCGCCGGCTCGGTGATCCACGGCATGCACCACGAGCAGGACATGCGCCGCATGGGCGGCCTGTGGCGCTACCTGCCGGTGACCTACGCGGTCATGACCATCGGGACCCTGGCCATCACCGGCTTCGGCATTCCAAGCCTTGGCCTCGGGCTCGCCGGCTTCTACTCCAAGGACATGATCATCGAGTCCGCCTGGGCCGCCGCCATGTCACATGGCGGGGTCGCGGCCTTCGCCTTCGTGGTCAGCCTCCTGGCCGCCGGCCTGACCGCCTTCTACTCCTGGCGCCTGGCCTTCATGACCTTCCACGGAACTCCCAAATGGGCCGAAGCGGGCGCGCAAGATCACGATGACCACGCACACGACGGCCACGCCGCGGCCGCTCATGGGCACGACGACCATGCCCATGATGACCACGGGCATGGCCACGGCGCCCATACGCCGCACGAAAGCCCGGTCTCCATGCTGGCGCCGATCCTTCTCCTATCTGTCGGCGCCATCGCTGCGGGCTATGCCTTCAAGAAGAAGTTTGTCGGCGACTATCAGGAGGCCTTCTGGGGCGACGCCATCTTCAACGCCCCCGCCAATACGGTGCTGGAGCAGGCCCACCATGCACCCGCCTGGGTGCTCTGGGCGCCCCTGGTGGTCTCGGCCATCGGCTTCGCCGCCGCCTGGTATGTCTACATCGCCCGAGAGGGTCTGGGGGCGCGGATCGCGGCGAAGCGCGGGCTTGTCTGGTCCTTCCTCTACAACAAATGGTATTTCGACGAGCTGTATCAGGCCACCTTCGTTCGGGCCGCCAAGCGGCTCGGCGACCTGTTCTGGAAGGTCGGCGACCAGAAGATCATCGACGGCCTGGGCCCGGATGGCGTCTCCGCCGTCTCCTACGCCCTGGGTCGCCGTACAGGCCGGCTGCAGACCGGTTTTCTGTACCACTACGCCTTCGTCATGCTGCTCGGGGTGGCGGGTCTCCTGACCTTCGCCCTCTGGGCCTGGCGGGCTTGAGGGGGGCGAGACCATGACCGGTATTCTTTCCCTCATCACCTTTGCGCCTGTCCTGGGCGCAGCCCTGATCCTGGCCCTGCGCGCGGGCCGGCCGGCCTCGCCCAGGGGCGATGACCTGGCCCGCTGGATCGCCTTCGGAACCAGCCTGGTCACCCTCGGTCTTTCGGTCCTCCTCACCCTGAGGTTCGATCCGGCCAATCCCGGCTTCCAGTTCGTCGAGGACATCCCCTGGTTCGCCGGCCTGCATTACCGCATGGGCGTGGACGGGATCTCCGTCCTGTTCGTCCTGCTGACGGCCTTCCTGACCCCGCTCTGCATCGCCGCCTCCTGGAAGTCGGTGGAGCAGCGCGTGACCTCCTACATGGTCGCCTTCCTGCTGCTGGAGACCCTGGTCATCGGCGTCTTCTGCGCCCTGGACCTGGTGCTCTTCTACGTCTTCTTCGAGTTCGGCCTTGCGCCTATGTTCCTGATCATCGGCATCTGGGGCGGCAAGCGGCGGGTCTACGCGGCCTTCAAGTTCTTCCTCTACACCCTGCTCGGCTCAGTGCTGATGCTGGCGGCGGTGCTGGCCATGATCGGCGTCTCCGGAACCAGCTCCATCCCCGACCTGATGGCCTTCCGCTTCGAGCCCTGGATGCAGACCTGGCTCTGGCTCGCCTTCTTCGCCTCCTTCGCGGTGAAGATGCCCATGTGGCCGGTGCACACCTGGCTTCCCGACGCCCACGTCGAGGCGCCCACCGCCGGCTCGGTCATCCTGGCGGGCATCCTCCTGAAGATGGGCGGCTACGGCTTCCTGCGCTTCAGTCTGCCCATGTTCCCGGACGCCTCTCAGGCCTTCGCGCCCCTGGTCTTCGCCCTGTCGGCCATCGCCATCGTCTACACCTCGCTGGTGGCCTTCCGGCAGACCGACATCAAGAAGCTGATCGCCTACTCCTCCGTCGCGCACATGGGCTTCGTGACCATGGGCATCTTTTCCTTCGACGTGGTGGGGGTCCAGGGCGCGATCTTCCAGATGCTCAGCCACGGGATCATCTCCGGCGCCCTCTTCCTCTGCGTAGGCGTCGTCTATGACCGGATGCATACCCGGGAGATCGCCTTCTATGGCGGCCTGGTGAAGCGCATGCCGGTCTACGCCGCCATCTTCATGCTCTTCACCATGGGCAATGTGGGTCTGCCGGGCACGTCGGGCTTCGTCGGCGAGATCATGACCCTGAC
>NZ_JADBZL010000008.1:0-6647 GCF_020402505.1 Phenylobacterium sp.
TAGGGACTCGCCGCCTGGCAGGTCGCGTCCGTCCCAGGAGAGGGCGGGGCGAAGTCCGCGAAGCGCGTTGGTCAGCACCACGCCGTCCGCCGCCGCTGCTTCGCGTTGGGTCAGGGGCCGCTCCTCCAGGTCTTTCAGGGCCGTCCTGAGGCGGGCGCGGGTGACGCCGGGCAGAACGCCCTCTGAAAGAGGCGGCGTGACGATCCTTCCGTGAATCTGGAAGACCAGGTTGGCGGCGGCGGCGCAGGCCAGCCGGCCCCGGACATTCAGGAGGACAGCCTCGTCTGCACCCAGGGCGGCGGCCTCCCTCAGGGCCATGACGCTGTCGATGTAGGACAGGGTTTTGTGGCGCGAGGCCGGGGAGGCGGGGTTGCGCCGCACCCTGGCCGTCGCCAGGCGCACCGGGGTCCCGGCCTCCGGCGCCGCATTGGCGGTGATCAGGAGCCGGGCGGGGGCGGAGGGATCCCGCGCCAGGCCCCGCGCTGAGCGCCCGGCGGTGAGGGTGAGGCGGACGGCGGCCCGTCCCGTGTCCAGACCGTTCCGCACCAGGGTCTCCCGAGCGGCGGCGACCAGTCGGTCGGGGCGCGGCGGCGGCGGCAGGCCGAGCGCCGCGGCGGAGCCCGCGAGACGCCGGAAGTGGAGCGCCCCGTGCGCCAGCGCGCCGTCCACCGCCAGGAGGGTCTCAAAGAGGCCATCTCCCAGCGTCAGACCGCGATCGTCCGCCGGCAGGACATCTCCGTCCTCGATCCAGTCTCCGTCGCGCCAGACGATCACGGGCAGGTCCCCGCAATGGCCTCGACCAGCCGCAGGGCCTTGGCTTCGGTCTCCCGGGTCTCAGCCTCGGGGTCAGAGTCGGAGGTGATCCCGCAGCCGACCCGGAAGGTCACCGACCATCCGCCAGGTCTCTCATGGCAGGTGGCTGTCCGGATCAGGACGCTGGAGTCGAGCGTACCATCCGCTCCGGCCCGGAAAATCGAGCCATAGTCTGCGCCGCGGGGCGAACCCTCGATCTGGCGGATGGCCTCCATGGCCCGGAGCTTCGGCGCCCCCGTGATGGAGCCCGCCGGAAAGCAGGCTTCCAGCAGGTCGATGGCGGTCCTTTCCGGCGCCAGAACCCCCTCCACGTGGGAGACGAGGTGGTGCACGTTGGGCAGGGTCTTGAGTTCAAACAGCCGGGGCGTGCGCACCGATCCGGACCGGCAGGCCCGTGAAAGGTCGTTGCGCATCAGATCGACGATCATGAGGTTTTCCGCCCGGTCCTTTTCGCTGGCCAGGAGGCCCCGGGCGTTGAGGGCGTCAGCCTCCGGGGTGTGGCCCCGAGGCGCTGTGCCCTTGATGGGGCTGGTAAGCGCCAGACGACCTTCCGGCGTATTGCGGACCCGGACCAGCCGCTCCGGAGAGTTGGAGACGATGGCGAAGCCTGGCAGGCGAAGGTAGGCCGCGAAGGCGGCGGGGCTTGAGCGGGCCAGCCGACGGAAGAGGTCGAAGGGGTGGTCACCATCCCCGAGACGGCCCTCGAACCGGCGGGAGATGTTGGCCTGATAGAACTCGCCGCAGGCGATCCGCGCCCGAACCGCCTCGACCTTGCCGCCGAAGGCCTCGCGCGGCTCCACATCCTCAACCTGTCCCGCGCCGGGGAGAGGAGGGGGCGGAGGGGGGGACTCCAGAAGCGCGAGGAGAGCGTCACGGCCCTCCGGCGGGACGTTCGGCGTCTCGATCATGTGCACCGCCCGGGCCTCGTGGTCGAAGACCAGGACCCGGTCGTAGAGTCCCAGAGCCGAGGGCGGACCCGCGCCCGGTAACCCCGCATCATAGCCCAGGATGCCGGCGATGCCGGGATGGAAGGGCGCGGTTTCAGGTGCTGGAGGGGTCTGCCCGGGGCTCTCCAGCCAGCTCCTCGCCCGGGCGAGCGCTTCGCCGGCGCCCGCCGCCTGCTCCTGGGACCGGGGATGGGCGAAGATCGCGCTCCATCGCCCCTTCTCACCATCGCCGAGGATCAGCAGGGCGAAGGGCGTATCCCGCAGGAGATGGAAGGCGTCCAGCGGGTATCGCCAGGGCAGGGAGGGGAGCGGCGGAGCCATCGCCGCCTAGGTCATCCAGCGAGGGAGGCAAGGCAAGTCCAGATTCTCAGATTTCCAAGTTTTGAGAATAATTCGCATTTACGACTGGCCGAGTCCTTGTTAGGAACGATTATCATTTTTAGTTGCATCAGGCGTTCATGAGCACCCGGGCCGTCCTTCTTGTCACCGCCAGCCTTCTTGCGGGCGCCGCAAGCGCGCGGGCGGAGGAGGAGGGGATGCAGGTCTCACCGCTCATCATCACCGCCCAGCCTGACGATGGATACCTCCCGTACAGGCTGGATACGGCCCTTCGCACCTCGGCTGACCTCAGGGATATCCCGCAGTCGGTCGGCGTCGTATCGGCGGACCTGATCCGGGATCAGGCCATGCAGTCCATGGCCGATGTGCTCCGGTTCATTCCCGGGGCCACGATTGGCCAGGGTGAAGGCCACAGGGACGCCCCCAACCTTCGCGGCAACGCTTCGACGGCGGACTTCTTCGTCGATGGGATCCGGGACGACGTCCAGTATCATCGCGACCTCTACAACGTCGAACGGGTCGAGGTCCTGCTGGGTCCCAACGCCATGATCTTCGGGCGCGGCGGCGGTGGTGGCGTGATCAACCGGGTGACGCGGGTCGCCGACGGACGCCGCCATGTCGGCCTGAGCGCAGAGGCCGGCGACTTCCGCCACTTTCGGGTTGTCACGGACCTGGGCGCTCCATTGAGCGCCTCCTTTTCGGGCCGCGTGAACGCGCTCCATGAGCGCTCCGGGAGCTACCGAGACTACACAAATGTCGAGCGCTGGGGCGTCAATCCCTCCATCACGCTCCGCGCCGCCAGCGGCCTGACCGCAACGCTCACCTATGAAAGGTTCGTGGACGACCGGACCATCGACCGCGGTGCGCCGTCATTCCAGGGCCGCCCGCTTGCAATTCCGGTGTCCGCCTATTTCGGCGACCCGTCACAGAACTGGTCCCGTTTCGAGGGGGATACCCTGCGACTGGCCTTCGAACAGCCCATTGGCGCGGAACTGAACCTGCGTCACCGCACGGTCTGGGGCGGCTACGACAAGGGCTATGGCAACGTCTTTGCGTCTGGCCCGGCCGTGGCCGATGCTCAGGGCCAGGCTTCCACCTATCCGCTTCAGGCTTATCGCGCCTATACAGATCGCACCAACCTCTTCAGCCAGACCGATCTTGTCTGGACCCAGGGTGAGGAGGGCGCCAGGCGGGTCTTCCTCGCGGGTCTGGAGCTGGGGCGTCAGGAGACGGACAACCGGCGGGAAACCGGACGCTTCGGCGGGCCCGGCGGGCTCCTGACCCTGCTGGGAACCCCTGTGACTGACCCGACCCGCCGGAACCTGTCGGTTACCTATGCGAACATGGGGTCCGACGCCTTCAATACCGGGGTTGCACAGGTCACTGCGGTCTTCGCCCAGGTCCAGGCGGACATAAACCCCCGGGTCCAGGTGGTGGCGGGGCTTCGCTACGACGTCTTCAGCCTCGATCTGAAGGACCGAAGGGCCGCGAACACGGGCCGGCGTGACTTCTCGCGGACCGACCGGATCTGGTCTCCGAGGCTAGGCCTTCTAGTCCGGCCCGTGGAGCCGCTGACGCTCTACGCCAGCTACTCCGTCTCAAGCCTGCCTGCGTCGGGCGATCAGTTCGCCGGCCTCGCCCTCTCGACGGAAGCTCTGAAACCAGAGTCCTTCCGCAATCTGGAGGCCGGGTTCAAGGCCGACCTGGGTCCCCGCCTGATGGCCACGGGGGCGGCCTACCAGCTGGATCGCGAGAACACCCAGGCCCTGGATCCCACCACCCCAGGCCGTATCGTACAGACAGGTGCTCAGAGAAGCACCGGGCTCGAGCTCAGCCTGACCGGCAAGGTCACGGAACGCTGGGAGGCCGTGGCGACCCTGGCTGTCCAGTCCGCGAAGATCACCCGTCAGACCTCTGCGGCGCCCGTCGGCCGGAGGGCGGCCCTGACCCCCGAGCTGACGGCCTCCGTCTGGAACAAGGTCGAGGTCACCCCTCGGGTTTCCATTGGACTGGGCGTTGTCCATCAGGGCGAAATGTACACCTCGATCTCGAACGCCGTCACCCTGCCGGGCTTCACCCGGGTCGACGGCGCGGTCTTCCTGAGGCTGGGCGAGGACTACCGCCTGCAGCTTAATGTCGAAAACCTGGGCGACATTTCCTGGTCCCCCACCAGCCACGGCGACAACAACATCATGCCCGGCGCGCCGCGCACCGTTCGGCTCTCCATCTCCCGCGGCTTCTGAGGTTCAATAGCCCGGCGGCGGCCTGAATCCTCCATTCAGGGTTTCGATCAGTCCGGCGACGGCCAGGGTCGTTTGGTCGCCCCAGAGGGGGCCGATCACCTGCAGGCCCATGGGCAGGCCCTCGTCCGACAGGGCGACGGGCAGGGCGGTGGCGGGCAGCCCCGGGAGCGTCGCCAGACCGGCCCATACGAGGTGCCGCAGGTAGGCGACCTCGACACCGTCCACGGTCAGCTTGCGCGCGCCCATGGGACCGTCGGTCACATGCGGGAAGGCGGGGGTGGGGGCGATAGGCGCCAGCAGGACATCATGGTTCTCGAAGAAGCGCGCATAGTCCGCTCTGAGCCGGTGCCGACGCTCGTCCGCAGCCTTCCACTCCAGGTGGCTGGCGGCGTAGGCCGGCGCCATGGCGGCGTTGAGGAGGTCCCGGTAAAGGGCGTTCTGTTCGGCGAGGTCGGGACCCGGAAGGCCCGGCTCGCTGACCCGCGCCCCCGCCGCCGCGAGGCGGGCGCCGACCTGTCGGACCGCAGCCTTGCAGGACGCCGATGTCGGCGCCGCTGGGTCTTCCACGTGGATCGCCACCCTCAAACCCCGGGCCGAATGTGCGCGCGGCGAGGAGGGTGGCAGGCGCGCGCCGGGAATCCCCCCGGTGGTGACGGCGGTAAGGACGTCCAGGCCCAGGCGGATGTCGGCGACGGACCGTCCCATGGGACCGGCCACCACCAGGTCCATGAGAGCATGGGGCCAGACGGGCGGACGGGGCCCCTCACCGAACCGGTCCACGGCGTTCCAGGTCGGTTTGTGCCCGAAGACCCCATTGTAGTGACAGGGCACGCGGATGGACCCGCCGATGTCGCTGCCGAGCTCAAGCAGGGTCATGCCGGAGGCCAGGGCGGCCCCCGAGCCACCCGACGATCCACCCGCGGTGCGGTCAGGGTTCCAGGGGTTCCGGCACAGGCCATGGATGTCGTTGTAGCTCTGGATGTCCCCGCCGAACTCCGGAAGGTTGGTCTTGCCGAAGACCACGGCGCCCGCCGCGCGGAGCGCCGCCACGGCGGGCGCGTCCGCCTCCGGCGTGTAGTCGGCGAGGGGAACATGCCCGGAGGTGGTGACCAGGCCCCGGGTGGCGAAGATGTCCTTGATGGTCATGGGCAGGCCATGAAGCGGGCCGGTCAGCCGCCCCTGTCGCCGCGCTTCATCGGCCGCACGCGCGTCCCTGCAGGCGCTGTCGACATCCAGGGCGACCACTGCATTCAGGACCGGATTGAACCTCTCGACCCGCTCCAGGTGGGCGGCCAGGAGGGCCTCGCTGGTGATGGCCCCGCGGGCCAGGGCGTCCAGGGCGTCGGTGGCGGTGGCCGTCGAGAGGTCAATCATGGAGTCATTCCATCAGGGACTGGAGTTCGGAGATGCGGGACAGGGTTTCCCGCGTATCACACCGAAGGCGGGCGGCCTCCCGGGGCATGACCTCGGTGGAGGCGCCCGCCGCCTCGATGTTGCAGTCCGCAGTCTTCTTGCGCACCCAGGCGCGCTGGATTTCCAGGAACTCGGTACGGGCCCCTTCCGGCAGCGCCTTCCAGACCGCGTTGATTTGCTGGTTGGCCAGCTTGTTCTCGGCGGCGGCGAGGTCCAGGTCAGCCTTCTGGGCCGCTTCGGTCTGCTTGGCGGTCTCGGCCGAGGCGGCGGCGACCTCGGCCGCCTGGGCCTGGCTGGCGCCCTCGATCTCGCGACGGGCCAGGTGGGCGCCGACGATCTGGCCCAGGGTGGTGAACACGGGCGCGGCGCCCTCGACCTCGCCGTAGATCTTGTCCCGCTTGTCGGTGGGCTGGACGCTGTACTCAAGGTCGAAGGTCACGGAGTCTGCCGACCGCTTGAGGCCGGCCTGCGACAGCAGACTGTCCACATCAGGAAGGTCCAGAAGCCTGCGGGTCTGGTCGGCGTCCTCGATCATCCCCAGGGGGATGATGACCTTGGCGGTTCCCGCGCAGAACCGCTTGGTGCTGTCGGGATCCTTCTTCGTGGTCCGGATATCCTCAATCACAACCTTCAGCTCCGCGACCGTGGCGCGGATCTTCGAGGCGGCGGACATGCGGGTTCCATCTTCGGCGGCCAGTTCGGCTTCCGCGGCCTTCTCCACCTGTTCCCGGATGATGGAGGTGATCACATCGCGCGAGGAGTCACTCGCGCAATCCGTGGCGGCGACCCCGCAGCCGGACAAGAGGGCGCCAAGCGCCAGGACGGGAAGGATCGTGACGGACTTCATTCCTCTGCTCTCCCAGCCATTTTCCCGCACAAAACCTAGGGACCA
>NZ_JADBZL010000080.1:0-4381 GCF_020402505.1 Phenylobacterium sp.
ATGCAATAGCCCTGCCCTGATGGGGAGCAATTGCGCTTGGCCGTTTCTTCCGGCGCGCTAAGCCGCCGCCTTGCGGAAGGGCTGTCGCTTCCACTGGACGAGGGAGCGCCAGATCCATTCGAGGGGGCCGTAGCGGAAGCGGGCCAGCCAGGGGCGGCTCCACAGAAGGATCAGGGCCCACACGCCGGCCACCACCCACAGTTGCTCGGCCCGGGACAGGTGTCCGTACAGGCCAAGGCCGTAGCCGCAGAAGACCAGGCTCGTGATCACCGAGGTCATGAGGTAGTTGGTGAAGGCCATTCGCCCCGCCGCCTCCAGCCTTGAGACGAGGCCCCGGAAGAGACCTGCCCGGACGATGAGCAGCAGGACCGAGGCGTGCGCCAGGGCGATGAAGGGCCGGGTGATGGACTGCCAGACCATCAGCTCGTGGGTCCGGACGGGCTCGAAGCCTGCCGCATGGATCAGCCCGGCCTGCAGGGCCGCAAACGGCGCGGCAAGAGCATAGCCGATGACAATCATGATCACGTAGGCGCGGGTCGACCAGCCCAGGGAGAAGAAGCCCAGGCGGAAGAGGCCCATGCCAATCAGCATCTGGCCGATGGCCTCCGGGCCCTCGTCGAAGGGGATGGTCAGCTGAAGCAGGAGGGCGACCTGCGCCCGCGCCTCCAGGGCCTCCAGGAATCCGCCGCGGAACAGGGCGGTTTCCCGCTCGGAGAACCCCGGCGGCGCCACGAAGCCCTGGGAGGCCTGGGCCCAGGCCGTGCGGGCGGCCTCGTCGGCGCCCGGGGCGGTCGCGGCGGCCAGGAGGGCCTTCATCTGGCCTGCGTCGCTCAGGTGCCACAGGAAGAGGGCGGCGAGGAGGGCGCCGCCCAGGCCGATCAGGAGTCGCGGGTCCAGACGACGGAAGGGAAAGACCAGGGCCCCCGCCAGGGCATAGGTGACGAGGATGTCGCCCAGAAAGAAGAAGTAGGCGTGGATCATGCCGATGACGAACATCCAGAAAAGCCGGCGGTAGTGGGTCTGGACGGGCCCGAGGCCGGCTCCGGACTCCGCCCGCCCGGCGATCAGCACGGCGGAGGCCCCGAACAGCATAGTGAAGAGGGCGCGCATCTTGCCATCGGCGAAGACGTTGTTGACCGCCCAGGTCCAGAAGTCGGCCCCCTCGGTCCCGCCACCGTATATGGGGTTGATGTAGGCGTAGGTCGGCAGGCCCATGGCGACGATGTTCATGAGCAGGATGCCGAGCACGGCCATGCCGCGGACCACGTCGATGGACAGGATGCGGTCGCCGGTCCCTTCACTCACGGATGTCATGGATTCCCCCTGCCGTAGGGGGAGGCTCGGCCTGGTGGTCGAACCTGTCAATACCGTCCGCCTCGGCTCAGCCCTGCGGTCGCGAGAGGAAGCCGACGGGGTCCTGGATGAACTCGCCGAAGCCCGTCAGGCAGCCCTGCCAGACCCCGATATGCTCGCGCAGTTCGTCCCTCGTCATGCGTCCGTTCAGCAGGACGGCGTACATGACGCTGGGTTCGCCGGACGGGGTCATGATGCCCCGGCAGGTCAGCTGGCTGCGGTTGTAGTCGTTTATCTGGACCATGTTCACGCCCTTGCGGGAGAAGGCGCTGTAGAGGGCCATGGCGCGGCAGGTGGCGAAGGTCTCGTCACATCCCACCATTTGGGCGCCGAACCCGCCTCCCGGGGTCGTCACATTCATGAACACCTGGCCGTCCGCCTGCCGGGCGATCTCGGCCTTGGCGTCCATGGCGGCCAGCAGGGCGATGACGTCAGCGGTGCGCCGGGCGTCGAAGGCGGGCGCCTTGGGGGACGCCGCCTTTGCAGGGGCAGGCTTGGCTGCGGCGGCCAGGCTGTACGAGGGGAGGAGTATGGCCAACGCCAGCGCCGCAGCCGCCAGCCCGCCGGTTCCGACTCTGCGGAACACGCTGTGGTGATCTGTAGCCTGAACCTGTTCCAAAGCCATGCCGGGATCCCTAGATTTCCTCTACCCAACCGGAGGATGCCATGTTTCCCCTGCTGACGGTCGGACTTCTTGTCCTTCTCGCCATCGTGGTCGTTCTGTCGACGATCAAGATTGTCCCTCAGGGACGGGAGTTTACGGTCGAGCGCTTCGGCCGGTATGTCCGCACCCTCAAGCCCGGCATCAACATCCTGACCCCCTTTGTCGAGACGGTCGGCGCGCGGATCAACATGATGGAGCAGGTCCTGGACGTGCCCCGCCAGGAGGTGATCACCAAGGACAACGTCACCGTCCAGGTGGACGCCATCGTCTTCATCCAGGTGATGGATGCGGCCTCCGCCGCCTACCGTGTGACCAATCTCGATTTCGCCATCACCCAGCTGTCCATGACCAACCTGCGCACCGTGGTGGGCAACATGGAGCTGGACGAGGTGCTGAGCCAGCGCGACCACATCAACTCCCGCCTGCTGGCGGTGATCGACGAGGCCACCAGCCCCTGGGGCGTCAAGGTGGCGCGGATCGAGATCAAGGATCTCCTGCCGCCGCCGGACATCTCCAACGCCATGGCCCGGCAGATGAAGGCCGAGCGGGAACGCCGCGCGGTCATCACCGAGGCCGATGGCGAGAAGCAGGCGGCCATCGCCCGGGCCGAGGGCGCCAAGCAGGCCGCCATCTTGGAGGCTGAGGGCCGCCGGGAGGCCGCCTTCCGCGACGCCGAGGCCCGGGAGCGCTCCGCCGAGGCCGAGGCCGAGGCGACCCGCATGGTGTCCGAGGCCATCGCCAAGGGCGATGTCAACGCGATCAACTACTTCATCGCCCAACGCTATGTGGACGCCTTCGCCAAGCTGGCGGAGAGCCCGCAGCAAAAGACAGTGATCGTCCCGGCCGAGATGTCCACCATCATCGGCTCGATCGCCGGCGTCTCCGAACTCCTGAACGGCGCTCGCAGCAGCGCCCAGGGAGGCTGAGATGGCGGCCCTGACCGAACTCCTGGCCGCCCAGCCTTTCTGGTTCTGGGGGGGGCTGGCCGTCGCCTTGCTCGCGGTCGAGGCGGCCACCGGAACGGGTTGGCTCCTGTGGCCGGCGGCCTCCGCCGGGGCCGTGGCCCTTGTCGCCCTGGTCCTCGATCCAGGCTGGACGGGGCAGGCGGTCCTGTTCGCCCTCCTGACGCTGGTCACCACCTTCGGCGCACGCCGCTTCTTCCCGAGGGGCGGCGCCGCCGCGCCGGGCGACATCAATGACACCACCTCCCGCCTGATCGGCCAGTCGGCCCGGAGCGTCGCCGCCTTCCATCACGGGGAGGGCCGGATCGCTCTCGATGGCAAGGAATGGGCGGCGGAGCTGGAGGGCGGCGGCGCCCTGGCGGCCGAGGCCGAGGTCGAGGTCACCGGGATCAGGGGCGCGATCCTCCAGGTCCGTCGCCGGCGCTGAGGGACTCCAGACTTCGGCGAAGAGCCTGGAGAAAGACCAGGCCTTCCTTCAGATAGTTGTCACTCAAATCAATCTTGAGGCGATCGGCTCCGGGGCGTAGGGCCGTCGACGCCGCGCGGGCCATCCTGGCGCCCTCCGGGGTGAGGAAGACCTGCTTGCGCCGTCCGTCGCGGTCGTCACCCGCCAGCCGAATCCACCCCAGAGCCTCCATACGCTGGAGCAAATGGCTCACCGCGCCCCGGCTCATCCTCAGGCGTGAGGCGATCTCCGCCGGGGGGGCGCCATCGCCGAAACGCAGAAAATCCCGCAAGACTTCGTAGTGTGTGTAGGACATGGGCGCCGGAAGCCGAGCCTCCACGGCCGCCCGCAAGGCGTGCTCGGCGGCGCCCAGCTCGTAAAGGACCTCCAGGTAGGGCGGGTCCGTG
Organism: Phenylobacterium sp.; assembly: GCF_020402505.1. GTDB lineage: Bacteria > Pseudomonadota > Alphaproteobacteria > Caulobacterales > Caulobacteraceae > Phenylobacterium. The sequence goes on from NZ_JADBZL010000080.1 coordinate 3,832, forward strand.
GTCCGGGTCCGAATGACAGCTTCCACGATCGCGCCTCATATAGTTGCAAATACAACTATTAAACACGCCCTCGGCGGCGTCAAGGATCAAAGGGGCCCTCGGCGAGTCCCTTCCGGGCCAGGGCGTCGGCGCGTTCGTTGAGTTCGTGGCCGTTGTGTCCCTTGACCCAGCGCCACTGGACCTCGTGTCTCTGCCGGGCTTCGTCGAGACGGCGCCAGAGGTCCTCGTTCTTCACAGGCTTGCGGTCGGCGGTCTTCCAGCCCCGCGCCTTCCAGTTGCGCACCCACTCCGTAATGCCGGTGCGCAGGTACTGGCTGTCGGTGTGCAGCTCGACCCTGCAGGGCCGTCTGAGCGCCTCCAGGGCGCGGATGGCGGCCATCAGCTCCATGCGGTTGTTGGTGGTCGCCGGATCGCCCCCGAAGAGCTCCCGCTCATGGTCGCCCCAGAGGAGCACTGCCCCCCAGCCGCCCGGCCCCGGATTTCCCGAACAGGCGCCGTCCGTGTAGATCACCACGTCCGGCGTCATGCGCCCGGGCCGAACAGGAGCAGG